>JBCCLX010000201.1:0-7793 GCA_039026635.1 Pseudomonadota bacterium | reverse complement strand
GTGAGATGCTCAAGCATATCGGCATGTCCGTGGATGAGGATCGGCTTGATCGCGCGGTCCGCTTCTCCTCCTTCTCCGAAGTGAAGTCGCAAGAGGAGCGGGATGGCTTCATCGAGAAGAGCGCCACCGCCGAACGCTTCTTCCACGCAGGTGGCAGTGGGACTTGGCGGACGCAGATTAGTCCGGAGGCAGCTGACCGGTTCCTACGCACCCATCGCAAGACGATGCGCGCCTATGGTTACACGCTATGAGCCAGCAGACCCTCATTTGGATCGCATCCTATCCGAAGTCCGGCAACACCTGGGTTCGCGCCCTCCTCGCTAACTACATGCTCGGTACCGACAAACCCCTGCCGCTGGAGACGATCCGCTCAATCTCGCACGGCGATGTGCCGCGCCCAACCTATGAGCGGCTGAGTGGCCGCCCCGCGGATCAGCTCGATGCAGAGGCACTGATGGTGACGCGCCATGCTCATCTGAAAGAGATCGCAGCAGCCGCGCCCAACAACTTCGTCAAGACCCACTACCCCGTGGGTCAGATCGCCGGCCGGGCCTTCATCCCACCGGCGCTGACGAAATCCGCGATCTACGTCCTGCGCAACCCGCTCGATCTCGTGCTCAGCTACGCCGACCACTGGAACACCGATCACAGCATGGCCGGAGCTCAATTGGCACATGCGCGAAACACGGTCGCTCTCACGCATAAGACGGTCCCGCAATTCCTCGGTAACTGGTCGGACCATGTCACCTCCTGGACGTCGGGCCGCGCCTTCTCGGTGGCCATCCTGCGTTACGAGGATCTCCTCGTGGACACTAGTGCTGCTCTGGCCGGCGCGCTTGAGACGATTGGCCTGCCTGTCGAGCCAGAGCGCGTGGCACAGGCAGTGCGCTTTGCCGATTTCAGAGAGCTTGCGCGACAAGAGGCTGAGGGCGGCTTCGAGGAGCGGGGCAGCACCCAGGCCCGCTTCTTCCGTGAGGGACGCGCGGATCAGTGGCGCCAGGATCTGGACCCGGCTATTGCGATCCGCATCCGGCGCGACCACGGCGCTGTCATGCAACGTTTCGGCTATCTCTGAGGCCCGGTCATGAGCCAGCACGCCCCGCGAGCGATGCAACAGGATCTCCGGCGGATCATCTGGATCGCCTCCTTTCCCAAGTCGGGAAACACCTGGCTGCGAACCTTTCTGGCGAAGGTGCTCGTGCCCGACAATGTGGAGATCGACATCAACTCCCTGCGGCGCTTCACGACCGCGGATGTGCGCCAGGACTTCTTCGATCGTGCCTCGGGGCGGAACCCATTCGTCGCCGAGGATTTCGACGATTGGCTGCGGACGCGGCAAAAGGCGCTTGCTCTGATCGCCGCCTCGAAGCCCGGCATGCATTTTGTGAAGACCCACAGCCGGTTAGAGGCCATCGGGAAGCTCCCGCTGATCCCGCCTCGGGTAACAGCCGGCGCCCTCTACGTCCTGCGCAATCCCTTCGATGTAGCACAATCCTATGCGCGTCACCTCGGCCTCGACCTCGACCGCACCATCGAGATGATGATGAACCCCAAGGCCCTCAACGCTTCGGATACGCGCATCTTTGAGGTTATCGGACGCTGGGATGAGCATATCGACACCTGGCTAAAGCCGCCCGGCCTGATGCGCCATGTGATGCGCTACGAGGATATGCATGCCGATCCACATGGCACCTTCACAACGCTCCTCTCCTTCATGAAGGCCGATGTGCCGGCCGAGCGTGTGGCGCGCGCGCTAGAAGAGACCAGCTTCGATGCGCTGAAGAGCCAGGAGGAGAAGACGGGCTTTATCGAGCGACCCGGCCATATGAAGGCGTTCTTCGCCAAGGGCCGTGCTGGCAGTTGGCGCGAGGAACTGACGCCGGCGCAGATCGCGCGCCTTCGCAAAGCCTTCCTGCCCGCTATCGAGCGCTGGTATCCGGAGATGGTTGAGGAAACGGCAGAGGCAGCGCGCGCATGACAGCAGCAGAACCCGCACCCGAGAGCACCTCCTCGGGGCTCGACGCCATCCGGGCGCGTGTTGCGGTGGCAGCGCGCGAAGCGGGGCGCGATCCGGCCAAGATCGAGCTTGTCGCCGTCTCCAAGGTTCAACCACTCGAACGGGTCGAGGCCGTGCTGGAGGCAGGTCATCGTGTCTTTGGCGAGAACCGCGTGCAGGAGGCGGCCGGCAAATGGCCCGCCTGGCGCGACCGCTATCCCGGGATCACACTGCATCTCATCGGCCCGCTGCAGACCAACAAAGCTCGTCAGGCCGTTGAACTCTTCGACGTGATCCAGTCCGTCGATCGTCCGAAACTCGCCCGAAAGCTCGCAGAGGTGATGGCCGAGACAGGGCGCCATCTGCCCATCTATTGCCAGGTCAACACCGGCAAGGAGGATCAGAAGGCCGGCTGCCTCCCGTCGGAGACGGAGCAGCTTGTGGCAGACTGCCGCGCGCTCGGCCTCGACGTGCGCGGGCTCATGTGTATCCCGCCCGTGGAGGAAGAACCCGCGCTCCACTTCGCCTTGCTGGCCAAGCTGGCGGAGCGTTGCGAGCTCAAGGGCCTATCCATGGGGATGAGCGGCGATTTCGAGCGCGCCATTGCCCTCGGGGCCACCTGCATCCGGGTTGGCAGCGCGATCTTCGGCGCGCGCCGTCATGATTGAGGCGATCTCCGCAGGCCAGCGCAGCAGGATCACGGCGGGGTTCTCCACGCGCTCGTCCAAGATCGTTTCCGCAAGCCGGTTCAACGTGGTGGAGAGATGGCGCATCGTCGGGCGCGAGGCGTTCTCGACGATCTCCACCGTTGTCTCCCCCGGCACCCCCTGGCGCAGCAGATCGGCAGCGATCCGCCCGGCCGTCGCCACGCCCATATAGAAAGCAATCGCATTGCCGGGCTTGGCATGGCAGCGCCAATCGGGTGTGGCGCCATCGCGGGTCTGCCCCGTCGTCAGGGTGAGCGAGCGGATGGCGCCCCGTTCGGTGAGAAACATGCCGGTCTCTGCCGCGGCCGCCGTCGCCGCCGTGACCCCTGCGACCATCTCCCACGCGATCCCTGCAGCATCGAGGGCGGCTGCTTCCTCGGCCGCCCGTGCGAAGATCCCCGGATCGCCACCCTTGAGGCGCACAACCCGCAATCCTTCGCCCGCGGCTTCGACCAGCTTGGCGTCGATCTCCCCCTGAGACCAGGCATGAGCCCCAGGTGCCTTGCCCACATAGATCCGTTCAGCATCGCGCCGCGCCAGCTCCAGCGCCGCGGGATCGACCAAGCGGTCGTATAGGATCAGATCCGCCTCCTGCAGACGATTGACGGCGCGCAGCGTCAGCATATCCGGCGCGCCCGGCCCTGCCCCGACGATACTGACAAAGCCGCCTTCGCGCCCTGGTGGGCCGCCGGCGGCCAGCGCGCCAGCCAACACCCGCTCAGCCTCTGCGGGCTGTCCATGAGTGAAGAGCCGACGGGGCGCTCGGAAGGCCCAGTCCCAAAAGGCTCGGCGACGATCCTTGGGCACCGCGCGTTCCACATCGGCGCGGAGCCGACCCGCCCGCGCCACGAAGGCGCCAAGCGTCGGCTCCAGAATCTCCTCTATCCGCGTCTTCAGTTGCCGCGCCAAAACGGGCGCGGCACCCTCAGTGCCGATGGCGACCACCAGGGGATCGCGGTCCACGATAGCAGGGGTCGTCACATCGCAGAGATCCGGTCGATCGACGACATTAATGATGGTGCCGAGGTCCTGGCCGACAGCCGCGATCGCGGCATCCGCGCCTGCGCAGCCCGTGGCGATGAAGGCCAGCCGCGCGCCCGCCAAGGCATCGTTGTCGACGACAGCGCTGACATGCCGAGCCCCGGCCTGCACACGCTCGGCCAGCTCAGGGATCAGATCTGGGGCGACCAGCACCATGCGCGCCTCGGTCTTCGCCACAAGTCGCGCCTTCTGTGCCGCCTGCTCACCACCGCCAATAATCGCCACGTCGCGCCCGGCGACGTCGAGAAAAAGCGGGAAGGACTTCATGACATTCTCCTCAAGCCCGAAAGGCTGATCCGCACCAAGTAGGCCTAAGAGGAGCCGCCGCAAAGCCGGCAGGCGTGCGGGATCATTGACTTTCCGGCCCATCGACCGCATTTGACGCCCACGCGCTTGGGTCGGATGGCGCGATCCGGGGTTGACACCGCCGGACATCCCGCCCCAGCCCCGAAATCCGCCCAGCCCGGCAGCGCCCGGATGCTGCGCATGCGCCCGGCACCGTCGGCTGAGAGAGCCGAGAGCCCGATAGGCGCAAGAGGATCCTACCCTGACCGACTCATTTTCCGCGCTCGGCCTGGCCGAGCCGCTGCTTCGCGCGCTTGCCGCGCGCGATCACACGCACCCGACCCCGATCCAAACCCAGGCCATCCCACCGCTCTTGGAGGGGCGGGACTTGCTGGGGATCGCCCAGACGGGGACGGGCAAAACGGGGGCCTTTGTGTTGCCCGTTCTGCATCGCCTCGCCGCGGGCCGGCGCCTGCCGGCCGCCGCCGGGCCGCGGGCATTGGTGTTGGCGCCCACCCGCGAGCTCGCCATTCAGATCGGCGAAGAGACGGCTGCCTACGGCCGTCACCTGCGCTTAAGACATGCCGTCATCTTCGGCGGTGTCGGCTATGGGCCGCAGCGCAAGGCGCTGGCGGAGGGCGCTGATCTGATCATCGCGACACCCGGTCGTCTGCTCGATCATCTCGATCAGGGCACGCTCCGCCTTGGGGCGCTCCAAATCCTGGTTCTCGATGAGGCGGACCGGATGCTCGACATGGGCTTCATCCGCGATGTGCGCAAAGTGGTCGCGGCCGTCCCGGACGAGCGGCAGACGCTCCTCTTCTCGGCCACGATGCCAGAGAGTGTGGCGGGCCTTGCAGAGGACATCCTGAGCGATCCTGTGCGCGTCGAGGTGGCGCCGCGAGCAACGCCCATCGAGCGGATCACCCAGCGGGTGCATCACGTGGCCCAGGGCGACAAGCTGGCGCTCCTCACCGAGCTCTTGGCCGACCGAGCCCTCGCGCGCGTCATTGTCTTCACGCGCACGAAGCATCGCGCCAACCGGGTCGCAGAGAAGCTGGCCAAGGCCGGTATCCCCTCGGACGCCATCCACGGTTCCAAAAGCCAGGGCGCGCGCCAGAGGGCGCTGGCGGGTTTCAAGGCGGGCGGATTGCGTGTGCTCGTCGCCACCGATATCGCGGCGCGCGGGATCGATGTGGATGAGGTCAGCCATGTCGTGAACTTCGAGCTGCCGAACGAGCCGGAGAGCTATGTGCACCGGATCGGTCGAACGGCGCGCGCAGGCGCGGAAGGGGCCGCCATCTCGTTCTGTGATCCTGCCGAGATCCCCTATCTCCGCGACATCGAGAAGACGACCAAGGTGCGGCTCGAGCCTGTCGGCCCCGTCCCGCCCGAGGCTGTAGCCCCGCCTCCCTCGCCGAAAGCTGCCGCCAAGCCAGGCGCTAAGCCGGGCGCTAAACCTGGGACGCGCCGCCGCCGCCGGCGGGGCGGTCAGGGCAAGAATGGTTCACGCGCGGGAACGGATGGCGCCGCACGGCAAGTAGGGACCTAACTCCCCAAGCGGGCGGCGACCCTGCCGCCCCCTATTCCAGCAGCCGGCAAGACAGTTTGGTTCGCCGCCTATTGGAAGCTGGCGGCGCGCCCATCAGCTCTTGAGCCGATGGCCCGTCTTGAACACCCACCAGATCACGGTCACGCAGGCGATGAGAAAGACGCAGATGCAGAGGAGGCTGATCGCAACCGGCACATCCGCGGCGCCGTAGAAGCTCCAGCGAAAGCCGGAGACGAGGTAGAGGACCGGATTGAAGAGTGTCACCGTCTGCCACACCGGCGGCAGCATCGAGATCGAATAGAAGCTGCCGCCGAGAAACACGAGCGGGGTGATGATCAGCAGGGGCACGAACTGCAGCTGCTCGAAGTCCTTGGCCCAGAGACCAATGATAAAGCCGAGCAGGCTGAAGCTGACGCAGGAGAGCACGAGAAAGGCCAGCATCCAAACCGGATGCTCGATGCGGAGCGGGACGAAGAAGCTCGCCGTCGCGAGGATGATAAGTGCGATCATCAGCGATTTGGTGGCTGCCGCGCCCACGTAACCGAGGACGATCTCCACATGGCTGACCGGGGCTGAGAGCAGCTCATAGACCGTTCCCAGAAAGCGCGGGAAATAGATCCCGAAGGAAGCGTTGGAGACGCTCTGCGTCAGCACCGTCAGCATGATCAGCCCCGGCACGATGAACGCGCCATAGCTCACGCCCTCCACGCTTTCGATCCGTGAGCCAATGGCCGCGCCGAAGACGACGAAGTAAAGCGAGGTCGAGAGCACGGGCGAGACGACGCTCTGCATCAGCGTGCGGTAGGTGCGCGCCATCTCGTAGAGATAAATTGCGCGAACGGCATACCAGTTCATGCGCGCTCCTTCACGAGGTCGACGAAGATCTCTTCTAGCGAGCTCTGCTCGGTCTGCACATCGCGTAGCGTGAGCCCGGCATCGCGCAGATCATTGAGAAGCCCAGTGATGCCCGTACGCTCGCCCTGCGTGTCATAGACATAGCTGAGTGCCGTGCCGTCCTCGGAGCGCTGCAGATCGTAGTGCGCCAGTGCCGCCGGGATCTCGGCGCAGGGTTCCTGCAACTCGATGCGCAGGCATTTCCGGCCGAGCCGCTTCATCAGCACCTCCTTGTTCTCGACCAACAGCAGCTCGCCCTTGTTGATCACCGCAATGCGGTCGGCAATGGCCTCGGCTTCTTCGATATAATGGGTGGTCAGAATGATGGTGACGCCGCGGGCCCGCAGGCGCTCGACAATCGCCCACATCTCTCGCCGCAGCTCCACATCGACACCGGCGGAGGGTTCGTCGAGGAAGAGGACCGTGGGTTCATGAGCCAGTGCCTTCGCAATCAGCACCCGTCGCTTCATGCCACCGGAAAGCTCGCGGTTCTGGGCGTTGCGCTTTTCCCAGAGCGAGAGCTCGCGCAGCACCTCCTCGATCTTGGCATCGTCGCGCCCCCGCCCGAACAGGCCGCGGCTGAAACGGGTGGTTGCCATGGGTGTTTCGAAGGGTTCGATGGTAAGCTCTTGTGGCACAAGCCCGATGAGCCGTCGGGCGGCGCGAAAATCCTCCACGACGTCATGGCCGGCGACGCTCACCCGTCCCCCGCTCGGCGTGACGATCCCGCAGACGATGGAGATCAGGGTCGTCTTGCCGGCGCCATTTGGGCCGAGGAGCGCGAGGATCTCGCCCTCCTCGATCTCGAGCGAGACCTCGCGCAGGGCTGACAAGCCCGAGGCATAGGTCTTGGAGAGCCGGTCGATGGAGACGATGCTGGGCACGCGACTGTCCGTATCGATCTCGCTCGTGCATCCGGTAGTCCCGGCCCGACACGCGCGCTGCGGTTTGACCCCGGTCGTGGGGTTCTCGAGGGAGGGACCCGACGCAGTCCTGAGGGCCGGTCCCCGATGCGCCCAGCCCGCGCAGAGAGTGTCGCAAGAGCACCGGTATTATCAAGACGGAAGGGCTCAGCGCCCCAAGCGCCAAGGCTGGATGACGCCTCCAGGTCGCGCTTGCCCAGCGTGTCGGCGCAGCGCTTCAGAGAACCAGATAGGCGATCACGATCCAGAAGGCGATGGAGGAGAGCCAGAGGATCGGACTTGCCAGGACGTTACGCTGCGGCCCGCCAACCGCATCGCGCGCCTCCGTCTCGTCGTCATCCTCGAAGTCCTTCATGCGGGCTCCTACCGGTCCTGCCGGTCGCCCGCTCCTTGGC
>JBCCLX010000200.1:0-7815 GCA_039026635.1 Pseudomonadota bacterium | reverse complement strand
GCGCTCGCCTTCTCGAGGCGCACCCGCAGGTCGAACCAGGCGGCCTGCCCAGTGATCGGATCGCTGTTGGACCAGCGCATGCCATCTCCCCGCGGGGGCAGCAATTCATGGATCAGGGGGTTGAGAAAGGCCGCCCGCTTCGCCTCCGGCGCGCCAGTGTCGAGACCCCAGGCCCCGGCGCGCTTGGCGATCGCGTTCCAGGTCCAAACCGTGCGCGGATTGACGGCCGACATCCCCCGCACCGGCGCCAGGATCCGGGCATGGCGTGAGATCACCCAGGCCCAATCCCCATCCGCGAGCCCTGCCGCCGCCATGGCCGAGCGCGGGACGTAAAGGGGTGTCGCGTTATGGATCTGACGCAGCCAGGCGTTTTGCGACCCCCAGGCATGGTACATGGCGGCCGGGCGCTGCGTAATTGCATGCAGCGGAAAGCCCCCGGCGGCCGCGTCCTCAGCCGTGAGCGGGCTCGCCCCTTCGAAGGGGGGCCACCAGGTCGGCAGCGGGTCCATCGCCTCGGCGATCCGATCGCGCAGATGCTCCGGCGGCTGCTCTTCGCCATGTCCTTCCGCGGCCAGCTGAAAGCGCCGCAGCGGCTCGACATAGAGCTGGAACACATAGGGCTGTGGCGCGTCGTAGAAGCCCATCTCGACGGCCCAGTCCTGATAGGCACGGTTAAACGGCTTCATGAAGCGCGCGTTCTCCGGCACCTCAGAGGTCCAGAACCCGCCGGCGTCGATATAGCGCTGGAGCTGCTCGGGGTTGGGCGCGCCGCGCCCCTCGCTCATGCCATCCTCCCCCCGCCAACCGGCCAGCGGGCCGACGCCGGGGCGGCGCTGGTGGCGGGTAATGTAGTCGGCATAGTCCTTGTAGGCGGGCGCGCCCTCCGCATCCACAAAACCCGGCAGGCCGAGGCGCGCGCCGAGCTCGATCAGGGCCGACTGAAACCCGCAGACGTCCCGCTTGACCGACGCGTCATCCTCCCGGCCCGGCTGAAACCCTTGGGTCGCCGGATCGACGACGGGCCAACGGATGGCATCGGCGGCGAGGTCCGGCTCCGAGATAGGGCGGTCGAGAAGCGAGATACAGTCGTGGCGCTCCAGATAAGTCGTATCCGGCAGCACCAGATCGGCATAGGCGACCGTCTCGGAGCTGTAGGCATCGGCGACGATCAGCTTGGGGATCACATACTCCCCGCTCTCGTCCTTCGCCGTCAGCATCTCGGCGACGGCGTCGGAATTCATCGAGGAATTCCAGGCCATGTTGGCCATGTAGAGAAAAAGCACCTCGATGCCGTAGGGATCGCGCGCCGCGGCGTTGGAGATCACCATGTGCATCGCGCCGTGGATCGAAAGCGGGGCCTCCCAGGAGAACGCCTTATCGATGCGCGCGGGCCGCCCCTCGGCATCATGCGCCAGATCCGCCGGGCTGCGCGGCAGGCCGAGATGCGGCCCCGGCAGGGGACACTCCGGCTGACAGTGGCAATGGGGCGTCGGATGCGCCTCGACCGGCTTTGGGTAGGGGGCGGCAAAACGGAAGGAACCCGGTGTCTCCACCGCACCGAGTAGCAGCTGCAGCAGATGGATGGCGCGGGCGGTCTGAAACCCGTTGGCATGGGCCGAGACACCGCGCATCGCATGCATCGCAACAGGGCGCTGCGGAATGCTGCTGTGCTGCTCGCCGCGAAAATCGGTCCAGTCGCAGGGAAAGTCCTCGGGCTCCGAGAAGGCCGTGGCGGCGAGATCGTAAGCCAGACGCCGGATCGTCGCCGGCGAGACACCGCAGCGCTCGGCCACCGCCTCGGGCGCATAGGCGGGTTCGAGGTACTTCCGCGCCAAAAGCTCGAAGACGGGAGAGGCACGCCCGCCCGAGGGCGAGGGGAACTCTCCCTTCAATGCGGGCTTCAAGCCGGGAGCATCGAAGGGTTGCGCGCGCTCGGTCTCACGGTCCCAGACGAGCGGCTTGCCAGCCTCGTCGCGCACGAAGAGGCCAAAGGTGGGGCCCGGCGTGCGGTCGATCAGACACGGCGCATTGGTCCAGCGCATCAGATAGGCGAGATCGACCGACCCGGCCTCGAGCAGCGCATGAACCATCGCCAAAACGAAGAGCCCATCGGTCCCCGGCGTGATCCCGATCCAGTCATCCGCCACGGCACTATAGCCCGTGCGCACCGGATTGACGGAGACAACACGGCCCCCGCGGCTCTTCAGGGCCCCGATGCCGCGCTTCATGGGGTTGCTGTCATGATCCTCCGCGACACCGAAGATCAGGAGCATCTTGGCCCGCTCCCAATCCGGCCGGCCGAACTCCCAAAAAGCCCCGCCCAAGGTGTAGATCCCTGCCGCGGCCATGTTGACCGAGCAGAACCCGCCATGGGCCGCATAGTTCGGCGTGCCGAATTGCTGCGCCCACCAGGAGGTGAGCGACTGGCTCTGATCGCGCCCGGTGAAAAAGGCGAGGCGCTTGGGGTCCTGGCGGCGCACGGGCGCCAGCCATTCCGCCGCCATGCTCAGCGCCTCGTCCCATGAGATCGGTTCGAAGCGACCCTCACCGCGCGCCCCGACGCGGCGCATGGGCTGCATCAGCCGTGCCGGAGAATAATGTTGCATCACCCCCGCCGCGCCCTTGGCGCAGAGCACGCCGCCGTTCTTGGGATGGGCGCGATTGCCTTCGATCAGGCCGACGATGGGCACGCCCTCGGGCGTGCTGCGCACCTCGACCTCGATCCCGCATCGACAGGCGCACATATAACAGGTCGTGCCCCGTCGCTCCTTCTCAGCGACAGAACCGGCCTCTGTCTCAACCTTGCTCGCTGTGGCGACCTCTTCGTCTGCCAGCGCTGGCTTGGCCGTGCCATCCATTCCTGTTTCGCCCCCCGCATTCGCCGCCTTGTGCGACGCCTTCCGGGCGCTGTGGCCTGGCCTCTCACCAACCAGATGGCGCCTCTCTCGCATCACCATCGCCGTGCAGGCGTCGAGAGGCAACCGGTGGCAGGGATGCGCGGGCCGGCGCGAGGTCGCAGGGCAGGGTCTGTGGACCGGCAAACACAACCAGAACGATAGCGGCACGACCAGGGCGCGAATGACCCTTCTCTCCATCACAGTACGGCGATTTCGGCTGTGACAGCCATCACAGCGGACCATCTGGGCGTGACGCAGCTTCCGGTTATCGAGATGCTAGTGAGGACAAGCTGCCATGCGTCGGGACGATCTCTTCACCATTGTTTGGGTTCCCGAAAATGAGCAGCCGTTCGGTCATTTGTCCCGGTCCTGGCTGGGCCATGGTCGCGGTGCGGCGGCGCTGGGCATCGATGCGCCAGCACAGCCGCCGGGCATTGTCGCCGAGACGCTGCTGCCCATGTCAGAGCGGCAACCCATTGCCCTGCCTCTCTTCCGCGCCCGGCGCCCCGGGCCGCGCCTAAGCCCCTGGCGCATTGAGCGCTTGCTCGGTGATCTCGCGGAGGCGACGGCAGCCTTCACCCTGCCGCGATACAAAGCGGCGGAACAAGGGAACCGGCTGGTTCTGACCCCGATCGGCCCGTCGGCGGACTTCCGTCTCTTGGCTGATCGCGCAGAACACGCCCTGGGCCGTGCATCGGGGGGCAGTGCCGCGGTCTCGGTCGCCCTGGGCGGACCGGTCGCCCCGGTGATCGAGTTGACGAGCGCGCAGTCAGCGTTGCGACTTCGTACGATTCGCGAGGCCTTCGAGATCCAGTCTGCGCCCTTCCTCGCCACACCGCCCGTTATGCGCTGTCTCGCCCTTGTCTGCTATCCAGACGGCGCAGGGCCCGGTCAGCTGTTGGAGCAGGTGACGCTCAGGGCCGCGCCTGTGCATCATTTGGACGCGGCCTGGCCGGAGAGCCTCGCCGTCAGCGGTCCCGATCTGGTCACCGAGCTTGGCGAGCCCCGCCATCCGGGTGACTTCGGTATGCTGACCGAGTGAGCCCAACGGCTACCGAACCGCCCGATCGGTTCCGACTTCGCGATTGAAGCGGGCGCGTTCCCGGTCCATGTCCTCGCAGGCGCAGCGCGTGACCGCGGCGCCAAGCCGTCCTGGCCGCCATCGGCAACCCGCCCGCGGGCACCAGATCGCGGCGAGCGACCGCGGGGCGCCGCGCGGCCATACATGGGACAGGTGACGGGAGCTCAGGCGGCGATGGCAGAGGCAAGCGGCGAGAAGAACGATGCGCCAGCCGCCGCGTCAGAGGCCAAGGCACCGATCAGCGAGGCCAGCCCAGCGCATCAATCGAGCACAGCCGGCAACTGGCTCGACACCTTGCGCGCGAAAGCCACCGCCATCACGGAGGACACCCGTTTTCTGAACGCCATCATCGGCGTCATCGTGCTCAACGCGGTCGTCCTCGGTCTCGAGACGTCGAACAGCGCCATGGCCGTTGCTGGTGGGCTGTTGGACGGGCTCGATATGCTCTGCCTCGCCATCTTCGTGGTCGAACTCGCGCTCAAGCTCGTGGCGCAAGGCTGGCGCTTCTTTACCCGTGGCTGGAACCTCTTTGATTTCGTGATCGTCGGCATCAGCCTGGTGCCGGCCGGTCAGGGCCTCAGCGTGCTGCGGGCGCTGCGCATCCTGCGTGTCCTGCGCATCATCACCGTGGCGCCACGCCTGCGCCGGGTTGTCGAAGGCTTCGTGACCGCACTGCCAGGCATGGGCTCGGTCTTCCTGCTGATGGCGATCATCTTCTACATCGCAGCCGTCATGGCCACGAAGCTCTTCGCCGAGACCCATGCCGAGTGGTTCGGCACCATCGGGCGCTCGGCCTATTCGCTCTTTCAGATCATGACGCTCGAGAGCTGGTCGATGGGGATCGTGCGCCCAGTGATGGAGATCCACCCCTATGCCTGGGTCTTCTTCGTCCCCTTTATCATGGTGACGACCTTTGCCGTCGTGAACCTGCTGGTCGGCCTCATCGTCAATTCGATGCAGGACGCCCATGCCGAAGAGGCGAACGCGGCGACCGATGACTATCGCGCCGAAGTTCTGCGCAAGCTTGCCATGATCGAGACGCGGTTGGGGGAGCTGCACACGCTCGAGGCGCGTGTTACCGAGATCGAGAAGGCAGGGCGCAGCGACGAGCCCGTGGCCCGCGACTGAGCCGCCCGACCCCCTGCCACCCCCTTAGGAGGCCTCCCATGCTGACTGTCTATCTCTCCGGCGAGATCCACACCGACTGGCGCGAGCGCATCACCGAGGGGGCGGCCGCGCGCGGGCTCGAGATCCGCTTCACCGCCCCGGTTACCGACCACGCCGCCTCGGACGACTGCGGTGTCGCGATCCTGGGGGCCGAGCCCAACAAGTTCTGGCACGACCGCAAGGGTGCTGGCGTCAACGCGATCCGGACGCGGACGCTGATCAAGGCGGCGGATGTCGTCGTCGTGCGCTTTGGCGAGAAGTATCGCCAGTGGAACGCGGCCTTCGACGCGGGCTATGCCTCAGCCCTCGGCAAATCCCTGATCATTCTGCACCAGCCCGATCATGCCCATGCGCTGAAGGAAGTGGACGCTGCCGCCGATGCCGTGGCCGAAACACCGGAGCAGGTGGTCGAGATCCTGTCCTATGCCTTGACCGGGAGCCTGCCCGCCAGCGCGCCGGAGACCTTAAGCGCCTGAGACCTTAAGCGCCTGAGACCTTAAGCGCCTGATAGGCTGGGCGCCGAGACCGAAGAGACGGTCGACGCAGCGCGCCAATCTTCCTATCCCTAGCGCTGTGAGGGCTATGCAATTGCCGGCGCGGGAGGCGCTTCGATGTCGTCAACGGATGCAGGCCCAAGCAGCGGCACGGCCTCGGAGGAGACGCTCGCCAAAGCGACGCTGACCGCTGCGACGCGGAGCCGGCCGGCGGTTTTTCCCCGCTACGCGGCTTTCGTGATCGCAGCGGCCACCACGCTCTGGCTCTTGCAGGAACTGCGCTCGGTGCTGCAGCCCGTGGTGATCGCGGTCCTCATCTGGTTTCTCGTTGGGGCCGTCGCGCGCCAGCTCGCCCGTTTCTCTCGCGGGCCGACCGCGCGCCCGATGGCGATCCACTATCTGTCGAGCGGGATCTTCTTCCTCGCCTCGCTCAGCGTCGTGATCATGCTGCTCTCGGACAGCGTCGCCGATCTGCGCACCAATCTGCCGGTCTATCGCGAGAACCTGAACGCCATGATCCGCCCCCTGGCCCAGATGGTTGGCATGAAGGCGCTGCCGCCGATCGAAAGCCTGACCGATGGCGTGGATCTGCCCGGCCTCCTCCTCGGGCTGCTCGGCTCGGCGGCAGGCTCGCTCGGCTCGCTCGTCCTGATTGCCTGTTTTGTGTTCTTCACCTTCGCGGAGGCGCAGTTCTTCGAGACAAAGCTCGCGCAGCTCACCGGCGGGGGCGCGAGGGATCGGGAGATGACCGCGCTTTTCACCGAGATCGGCCGCAAAGTGGAGACCTATCTGGGCCTCAAATGCCTGATCGGTCTGGTCCAAGCGGCACCGACCTACCTCGTCCTCTCGCTCGTAGGCGTGGACAGCCCCATCGTCTGGGCCGTGCTCATCTTCCTGATGAGCTTCATTCCCACGATCGGCTCGATGATCGGGATCGCCCTGCCGGCGCTCTTGGCGCTGATCCAATTCGACACGCCCGTGAACTTCCTGATCACGCTCGCCTGTCTCGCCCCGGTGCAGGTCCTGGCCTCCAACTGGCTCGAACCGCGGCTCACAGGGGATAGCCTCAACCTCAGCCCGCTCGCGATCTTCACCTCCATCCTGGCGGGCGGTGTCGTCTGGGGCGTCGTCGGGGCGCTGATCTCGGTGCCGGCGCTCACAATCGTCGCCATCGCCTGCGCCCAGAGCCCAAAAACCCGCGCCGTCGCCGTCATCCTCTCGCGCGACGGCCGGCCGATGATGTGACGCAGTGCTGGGGAGATCATCCGCGGGATCTGCGCAAAAAATGCAGAGGGGCGCGAGACGGATCCGGCGCTGCCCTGCGCATGACAGGGGCGACCGCCGGAGAGCTGCTCCCTGGCGGCGCTGCTCCCGCAGTTTCAATGGAGAGACCGCCATGATTTTGAACGCTTCGAGCCATCGCGCCGCTCTGCTCATCGGGCTCCTGGCCGCGCCCCTGATCGCGCAGCCCGCCACCGCGCAAGGGATCGCGGGCAGCGAGCGGCGCATCACGGTCTTGGGCGAGGGGGTCGTCGAAGCGGTGCCGGACCTCGCCATCATCACCATGGGCGTGATCACTCAAGCCGATACGGCGGGTGCGGCCCTCCGCCAGAACTCGAGCGCCATGACCGATGTGTTGGCGACGCTCGAAGCGGCCGCGATCGAGGCCCGGGATATCGCGACCGCCTCCGTCACCCTCGGGCCCCTCTATGGTCGCGAGCCCGATGCCATGGGGCGGCGCCAGATCGTGGGCTATACCGCCTCCAACACCGTCACCGTCCGGGTCCGCGCGCTCGACACCCTCGGCGAGACCCTTGATGCCGTCACCGCCGCCGGTGCGACCACGCTTGAGGGCATCCGCTTCAGCCTCTCCGAGCCGGAGGCGCTCTTGGATGAGGCGCGGCGTAAGGCCATCGCAGAGGCGCGCCGCCGCGCGACGCTCTATGCCGAAGCCGCGGGCGCGAGCCTTGGCGGCGTTCTGCAGATCGACGAAGGCGGGGCCGGGGCATCGCCAGCGCCCGTTGCGCGCATGGCACTGGCCGAACAGGCGACCGCCGTGCCCATCGCGCGCGGGGAGCGGGCTCTGCGCGTCACCGTCCGCGTCGTCTTCGCGCTCGAATGAGCGGGAACAGCAAGCGGGGCGGGCCATGAGCGGTTCACAGATGCGCGCGGGAGG
>JBCCLX010000199.1:0-7829 GCA_039026635.1 Pseudomonadota bacterium | reverse complement strand
CTGGCCTTGCAACACCTCAACCTGGCGCAGCTTCACGACGATCTCTTCCGGCTTGTCTCGCTTCCCAGCCATCTTTGGCCCTCCTCATAGCGGGATAACTCTATCCCAGTGGGTGGACCACTTCAGTGGGGGCGCTCCACCAGGATTGCGCTGGCGCGGTCGTCCGCGGGTGCCGTGGCGCCGTCGTCACGCCCGGCGATGTCATCCGGCGCATCGGGCAGCGCATCGGGCGTCCCGTCTTCGACCATGCCATCCTCGGTCTCGTGAACGGCCAGGCGCCAACTCGCCGGCAGGTCGATGAAGCGCACGGGCACGCCCGCCCGCTCGGCCCAGAGCACCGCCTGGTACTCGGGCGAGAACGCCGCCATGGGCCAGAAGATCGCCTTCTCAGGCGCGTCGGCCGCATAGGCGAGGAGCGCCACCGGCGGCATCATCAGAGCGCTCGCCAGCATGGGGAGCAGGTCGCTCAGATCGGACGGCCCTTCGATCAGCACCTCGGCCGGGGACAGCGCCTCCAACGCCTCGACCAGCCGCCGGGCCGAGCCGGGGCCGTGATGGCGGATCCCGAAGCAGGAAACCTCTGCGGGCATCAGATCAGGTCGGTCAGCGCGTGGTAGTAGTCGGCATAGTCGCGCCGGTGCTTCAGCACGGTCTCCAGATACTCGGCCAGCACGGCGCGGTCCTGCACCGGGTCTTTGACGATCGCGCCCAGAACGTTGGGCGCCAGCGTCTCGGCCTCCAGCGCGCCATCGGCGAAGAAGGCCGCATGGCTGATCCCGCCAACCATCACTGCGATGGCCTCGGCGGTCGAGAGCGTCCCCGACGGCGTCTTCAGCGTGGTGCGCCCGTCCAGCGTCTCGCCACCTCGCAGCTCGCGGAACATCGCGAGGACTCGGGTCACTTCCTCGGCGACGTTCTTCGGCGCCGGCAGCTCCAGCGCGGTGGCCATCTCGCCCAAGCGATTGGTAACGATCGCGACTTCCTGATCCATATCGTCGGGCAGCGGCAGCACGACGACGTTGAAGCGGCGTTTCAGTGCCACCGACAACTCGTTGACGCCCTTGTCGCGGTCGTTCGCCGTTGCGATCACGTTGAAGCCGCGTGTGGCATAGACCGCGTCGTTCAGCTCCGGGATCGGCATCATCTTCTCGGACAGCACGGTGATCAGCGTGTCCTGCACGTCCGAGCCCATGCGCGTCAGCTCCTCCAGCCGGCAGAGCCGCCCGCCCTCCATCGCGCGAAACAGCGGCGTCGGCACCAGGGCCTTGCGGCTCGGCCCATGGGCGAGCAACTGCGCGTAGTTCCAGCCATAGCGGACCTGGTTCTCGTCGGTGCCGGCAGTGCACTGGATTACCATGGTGCTGTCGCCCGAGATCGCGGCAGCGAGGTGCTCTGACACCCATGACTTGGCTGTCCCCGGCACGCCCAGCAGCAGCAGCGCTCGATCGGTGGCCAGCGTCGCCACGGCGGTTTCGATCAGACGGCGGTTACCAACGTATTTCGGCTGGATCTCGGTGCTGTCGGCCGCGGTACCGCCCATGAGGTAGGTGAGCACGGCGCGCGGTGTCATCGCCCAGCCAGTGGGGCGCGGACCCTCCTCGGCGGTCAGCGCAGCGATCTCGTCGGCATGGCGCTGCTCGGCCGGTCGTCGCAGCATCTCGGCCATCTCGGTCATCTCGATCACCTTAACTATCCGCGGGCTCCAGCCCAGCATTGAAGCGGAGCAGCGCAAGGCCCGGATCCATCCGCGCGAGGCCTGCTTTGGCAAAACGGTCCAGCAGTCGTGCGGCGCCTGCGGCATCGGCGATCAGGCCGAGATCGAATAGCGCCTGGTTGAGCCCCGGCGAGCGTCGGTCCGTCTCTTCGCCTGCGCGGATCTGCTTCACGACCGCCTCCACCGCCGCGAGCCTCTCGCAGGCAGCCGCCTCCAACGTGCCGAGGCGATGCGCGAGGGCCGCGACCAGCGGCGCGGTCTCGGCCACCTGTTCCAGTGTCGGGATCAGCGCCTCTCGAGAGGACGGAGCGAGGCGCGCGATCAGTTCGCCCAAGCGCTCTTGGCCTTCGTGCACGGCGTGGGTGGCGAAAATCGCGATGTCCTCATTGCTGCCGGTCCGCAGCAACATCTGCACCAACCCGGCTGTCGCCCGCATCTCCTTAAAGCGCCAGCCCGTCAGCATCGGCTCGCGCCCGATGCCGAGCGCCCCGGCGAGGCCGTCGAGCGACACGAGGCCATACAGATCATCGCGGCGGCGCCGCTGCGGCTCAGTCTTCAGCGTTGCGGGGCCGACCGAGGTTTGCGCGAGTCCGAGCATGCGCCGGCCGACGGCGTGGAAGTCGGCGAGCTCCGTAGCGAGCGCCGCGTCGTCTGCCGCACGGCCGAGACGGGCGAGCAGGCCGCTCGCCTGCAGGCGCACCTTGGCCGAGCGGTCGCTTGCGAGGCCCTCGAGGAACGGTACGTCATCTTCGCCGAGGCCGATGACCATCGCGGCGACGAGGGCAAGGCGCTGCTCTGCCGGCAGCGCGCGGCCCCGTTCTGCGATCAGGTCGCGCGCCGTGGCCGGATCGGTACCGCGACAGGCCTCGAAGGCGCGGCGCCGCGCCTGCGGGGTCAGCAGGTCGAAGTTCTCTGTGTCGAGCCAGTCGCCCTCGGGGGCGTTCCTGCCGGCCGACCGCGCGGCCCAGGCGGCCCAGGGCGCATAGACCGCCGGCAACCCTCCGCTGTCTTCGGGTAGATGGTCGAGCGGATGCACGACCCAGCCACGCGCCGCGACCATCGCAAGAAGCCGCATCATGTCCGCTTGACCCGCCGGCTTCGCGACCTGCAGAACCGTCCGAAAGGCGGCCCGGCTCCGCTGCGGCATCACGGGCAAGTCGAGCTCCGGCGGCGGCTCACCCTGGACGAGCGCGCCGTCGGGTGCCGGACGAAAGGCGGTGCGACCCGCCTGCGCCGCCAGCGCGAGCAGCACGAGCTCCGGCTCGGGGTCGCCTTCCGCCGCTATGCGCCAACTCTCGGGTGCGCTCTCGAGCGCCGCGGCGCCCATCAGCCATCGCCCGCGCATGACCGCGATCCCGTTCTCTAGCTCACGCATCGAAGCTGATTCTGCCCCAGGGTGACCGCGCCGCGAGCAGGGCGAGGCGCTCACCGTCCCATAGGCCGACCGTCTGTTCCAGGGTCATGCCCGCCGCGGCCTGCGAGGGCGCGCGTCTCAGTGGCAGGGCTTCGCCAGAGCCCGACGCTTGCCACCAATGCATCTGACCGTGGCGGTAGATCCGGCCCTCTGGCAGCACGACGGGTGTATCGAGCGTCCAGGGCGCCGCATCCTGCGCCGCTTGGTACATCGCCAGTGGATCTTGCGCGACGGTGCCGGGCCAGGGCAGCGGATCACCGTCGATAGCCTTGCGTTCCACCAACTGGGCACGGAGCGGGCGGGCGGCGGGGTAGAAGACCACCGCGCCCTCGAACTGCTCGCCCTCGGCAAAAGCGCTGCTGCGCTTGCCAAGGGCTGCAGGAAAGAAATCGAGCAGCAGCGCGAAGGGATGCGCTGGCGCGCTGTCGAGGCTTTGTAGCCAGGTCGCCTGCGCCACCAGCCCGTCGCGCCGCGTGCTCACGCGCTCGCCGACGACCTCCCATCGCCCTCCGGCGCGGGGGGCATCGGCGCTCCCCAGCAGCGCTTCACGGGTCTCGGCCGTCGCGACGGCGCGGCGCAGCTCGGGGTCGGCCGGGTTCCCCCGGAAGGCTCGGCAGAGGATCACCAGCTTGCCGAGTTCCGCGATCAGGGCATCGACGCGTTGTTCGCCCGGCAGCGCTGCGACGCGCGACGGCAGTTCGTCGACCCGTCCCCCCAGCGCCTGCGCCTTGCCATCGACCATGCGCGCGGCGATTGCCCGACGGCGCTGGTCGAGCTCCTCCAGCAGTCCGGAGAGGCCGGTACGCAGCTGATCGGCGATCCAGGCCTCGAGGTCGGCCGCCGCGGTGAGAAGCCCGCGCTCGGTCTCCCTGGCGCGTTTCTCAGCGGCGGCGCGGGCGCGGGCCTCGGCCTTCGGATCGACGGGCGTCTCCGACTCGGCAACGGCAGCGGCTGCCATGCTTTTGCCGGTGCTCGCGCGCTCGGGCGCGGCCGGCTGAGCGGTCTTGCGCCGGCGTCCGCGCCAGTCGTCCACCCAGTCCGGCACGGCCGCCTCGGCAAAGGCCGAAGGGTCGTCCAAATGCATCCACATCAGTGCGAGCACACGCTTGCAGGGGAACTTCCGCGACGGACATGTGCATTTGGAGCCGTGGTCGGCGGTGTCGACGACCGTGCGATAGGGGTTCGCCCCCTGACCCCTGGAATTCGCCCCAGGCGAGATCCTCGGCCGCGTGGCCGGCGCGAAGCGGCCATTTGCGCGGTTTCATCGCGCCGTGCGCCGCCTTTAGCGACGCTCGGTCCGGAGCGAGCGCGGTAATGGCTTCATGGCTGAGCGGCATCAGGCACTCTATTGGCTCTAGCGCCCAGACAACGTCCGGGTCTTGGACAGAAATGCGACTACGACTGTCGGCACACTCCCCCAAATCCAGCTGCGGCGCCAGCACCAAGGACCACCGTCAACACTCGAACGTCCCGCGGGCATCGTGGAGGGATGTGACTGCGAAGGTGATCGACGAAGCGATTGCTTGCCAGGAACCCGGCACAAGTCGTCGGTATGCGGCGACCTTCGCAGACCGACAATCGAACGGTTTGTCCTAGGTCGCGATCTCCCAAAGCCGCACGACCGTTCATAGCGCTCTCTGACAGGCTATGATCAGGCAATACTGCGATCGCAACGGTTGTCCGCTATGGAAAGAGGCACCTGCGAACAGCAACCGCCGCACCGACGGCAGGAATGGCCCGAGACCGCCAGCGGTATAGGCGACACGCCAGCGGCGGTGCCGTCCTGCCGGATTACCGCATCAAGCCCACACCAGACCTGCCGCAATTTTGCTGCACGCGCAGGCCCGAAGGCGGGCGACATCGGCGTTCACGGCGCGCGCTATAGCGCCGTTGACGGAGAGGTCATTCGCAGCGATCGCGCGGGATCGGTGATGCCCACCGACTGCACTGCGGACAAAGCCGACATCGAACAGATGGAAGCATTCAGGTGCTCGTGCCAAGCCGCAATTTCGAAAGGCCTCCCTTACTCTGAGAATTCCGTCGGCTCGCCGGCGCACCGGAAACAACCTCTCTAACGCTTCGAGTTCTGCAAGACCTGGGACAGCCAAGCATGAGCTTCCACGATGACCCGGACTGTCTGATCGAGAGCAGCGCTCGACCACCTTCTCCAATAGCCCCGATGCAGCGGCCCGTAGGCGTCATGCTCGCATAGCGCTGCTCAGGGGTGGTGATCGCGAGGACCTTGGCTCATGTTCCCTTGGAACGATGCGGAGCCTCGCGCCAATAGGCTGTGCAGGAATGCTGGTCTGGGTCTAGCTTGAAGTCGTTTGTCGCAAGCCGCCGCAGCTTGCGTGCATTATCGAGCCGGCCGCCGAACCAGAGATGACGGACATCACGCTGACGTCCGAGCTCCCGCAATCTCGCTTCGACCTGCTCGGGAAAGCGTCCCTCAGGAAGCAGGTGCAGCCGAAGTCTCGTCGGTGGCAGATAGGCGCGCGCCGCAGTTTCCAATGCAACGTCGAGAACCAGATCGCCGGTTGCCTCGGCCGGCAGGGTTTCCAGCAACCGCGCGATCGCTGGCAGCGCGCTTCGATCTCCTGCAAGAAGCAGCCCATTGGAGGCTGGGAGGCCGGCCTCCCCACCCGAGCCCATGACGCCGAGTACGGCGCCTTCCTGGGCCGATTGCGCCCAGGTTGACAGCCGCCCTTGCCCATGAATGGCAACATCAAGGTCAAGTTCGCCACTGTTGATGCGCATGTGGCGCAGGGTCAGGACCCGCATGTGCAGCCGGTCGGCGCCGCGTGGCCACCGTGTCGCGCCGTTCGCCTCGAGCACAGGCCAGACGGGTGCGCGGCCGGGATGCAGCGGCACGATCGCGCGCAGATGCAAACCGCCGCAGGCGAACCGGCCGAGATCGTACCCCTTGAGCGTTAGGCGCCTGAGACCCACCGCCAGGTCGCTCGTCCGGATCAGGCGAAGGGCGCTGAAGGTCGGTGGCACGGCACCCGCCTCGTCGCCGCCGCCCCAGCGGATCGCCCGCGCGGCGATGGGGTCGAGCGCGGCGACCCGTGCGACCATCTCCTCCTTCAGAAAGAAGAGCGCGGCGGGATCCCTGGCCTCGATCCAGATCGATAGGCCCGAGGCATCAGGCGAGAGCTCAATGCGGTTGCCGTAGGTTGCGAACTCGAGAAGCGTGACGGCGCCGTTCCCCGTAGAGCTCATGCCGCCGAAGCGCTCGACGATGCCAACGCGAAGCGCCTGCGCTGTCTTTGTCGGGACGATAGTCTCGGCGCGGATGCGCCCACCCTCCGTCATTGCGACTCCAACCACCAGGTTTCGACGGGGTCGGCGTAAACCTGCGGGGATACAGGAAAGCTCAGCATCGCAGTGTGAGCGATCCATACCTGATCGCTCGACCAGAGCGGGATGGTGGCGTGGTTCCAGCGCAAGAGCCGGTCGAGCGCGCGCGCCGCCGGTTGAACCTCCAGAACCCCACGGGCTGTGCCCATGGCGTCAATAGCGGCATCGACGGCCGGGTTCTGAAGTCCTGCGAGACCGTAGCTTGGCGTGCCCGCCTGACCGCTATGCCAGAAAAGACGCTCCTGTTCGCCATGTGGCAGGCGCGGCTGCCAGCCCAGCATCGTCAGATCGAAGTCATGGTCGAGGATACGCCGGCGGGCGGAGACGAAGTCGGGGATCTCGACCTTGAGCGCGATCCCGAGACGCTCGAACGCATCGCCGTAGGCTGTGAGCACGCGCGCCATGTCGGGATGTGCACCGAGGTATTTGACCGTGAGCGGCGCCCCGGTTTTCGGGTCGACCCTGCGGCCATCCACGACGCGCCAGCCTGCTTCCTCCAAGAGTGCGGCTGCGCTCGAGAGCCGGGTGCGCCGATTGGCTGCGAGTGGTGTCGGCGGGAACGGCGTCTCTAGCAGGGCGTCGGGAAAGTGGCCCGCATAGGGTGCGAGAAGCGCGCGTTCCAGCGGCCCTGCCGGGCCAACAGCGGCGAGTGGTGTGCCGCCATAAAAGCCCGCGGCCGGGGTATAGAGCCCGCCAAACAGAACCTCGCGTGTCCAGCGCCCGTCGAAGGCGAGCGACAGTGCTGCGCGCACCCGCCGGTCGTCGAGGGGTGCGCGGCGCTGGTTGAAAATGAGCATGACCGCCTGCGCGCCACCCGGGCGCGGCAGGGTGCTGCGGACAAGCTGACCAGTCTCGAACCCGGGGCCAACATAGCCTTTTTGCCAGAGCGTGGCGTTCGCCTCCTGCACGAGATCGACGCTGCCTGTCCGCAATGCCTCGAGCCGAGCTGCGCCATCGCGAAAGCGCACAGCTTCAATGCGCGCAAAGTTCCACCGCCCCCGGTTCACTGCGAGCCCCCGTGCCCAATAGTCCGGGATCCGCTCGAGGGCGATGCGGTTGTTCATGTCGAGCCGGACAACCCGGTAGGGCCCACTGCCCATGGGCGCTTCAGTGAGGGGTCGGTCGGCCGCTCTCTGCTGCCAAAACCGTGCCGATTGGATCGGGAAAGTCGCCACAGTGTCGAGAAAGCGCCAGGAGCCAGGAACGGCATTGCGGAAGACGATGTTCGTCGCGTCCTCGACCTCGATCTCGATTGGCTCGAGGATCCGTCGGACGCTCGGAAACCCGTGCTGTCGGAGCGCATCGAAGGTGAAGCGCACATCCTTTGCCGTCACTGGCCAT
>JBCCLX010000198.1:0-7842 GCA_039026635.1 Pseudomonadota bacterium | reverse complement strand
CTCGATGGGCGCGCCCGCCTCGGCGGCAGCCTCGCCTACAACGGCGACCAGCGCGATCTCGACTTCTCGGATGGCTTCTTCACGGTACAGCCGCTGGTCACCCTCGACAGCTTTGTTCTCCTGAGCATCCAGGGCAGCTACGCTGTCACCGAGAACCTTGAGCTCTATGCCCGGGTCGAGAACGCTGCGAATGCGGATTACCAGGAGGTCTTTCAGTTCGAGACCCAAGGGATCGCGGCATTCGGCGGCCTGCGCCTCAGCTTCTGATGATGCCGTCGAGAAGGACACCAGGAAGGACCCGATGACCGACGCCACCGCTTGGGCCATTGCCCCCGAGCCCAGCGAGACCCGCACCCGACCCGATGGAGGTCGAACGCGGGAGGTCTGGGCGCTGCCAACAGAGGAGGCCTTTCTCGAGGCCTTCCTGCGCGATGTCTTCGAGGGTCACTGGCAGGGCATCCGTTTCGGCCCCCTGATCGAGGGTGCGGCCTATGAGTGGAAGTGCCCGACCCCGCCGGAGCGGATCGGCCTCATGGACGGGTATCTGACGATCTTCTTCGGCAATGGCGGGCACTTCCACCTCTGCATCGGGGAGAACAAGGGAACGGAGGCGCATCCGACCCCACCCGAGCTGACCGCCCGGCGCAAACCGTCACGCGCGGAGATGTTTCGCGGTTTCGGGCAGGATGGCTGTCCCGTCACCTGGGGGTTCGAGATGTGGAACGGGGCAGGGGAGCCGATGATCGCGATCTTCTTCCCCAACCCCTTCATCGAGGATGACGACACCCTGTCGGAGACACCGGATTTCTCACGGCTCGCCAGCTGGCGGGCCATCTCGAAACGCTGGCTCGGGCGCGAGCGGGAGGCACTGGATGAACAGGGTCAGGGTTTTCGCGCGGGCGGCCATTAGGGCGTTCCTGTTGAGCGCTCTGTTGGGCGCTTTCTCGGGTGGCGTCTTGCCTGGTGGTGCTTGGGCGGGTGAGCCGCCCCGCCGCGTGGTCTCGATGAACCTCTGCACGGATCAGCTGGCCATGCTGATCGCCGCCCCCGGCCAGCTCGTCTCCGTCACCTATCTGGCCCATGATCCGAGCGCCTCGGCAATGGCGGCGCAGGCGCGGGCCTATCCGCAGAACCGCGGGCTTGCCGAAGAGATCTTCCTGCTCGAACCCGATCTCGTCATCGCGGGGACCTACACGACCCGTGCGACCGTAGGGTTGCTGAAACGCCTAGGAATCCCGGTGGTGGCGTTCTCACCGGCCAACGGGCTCGAGGATATTCGCGACCGGATTATGCAGATGGGGGCGGTGCTTGGCCGGGAGGCGGAGGCGGCGCGCGTCCTGACGAGCTACGACGCCGATCTCGAAGCGCTGCGTGTGCGCGAGGGACCGCGCCCGGAGGCCGCGACGTATTATGCCAACAGCTACACCAGCGGCACCGGCACGCTGGCAAGCGGGGTGATCGAGGCGGCCGGCCTCGACAACCTGGCTGCGGCCCTCGGCATCGAGGGCGGGGGACGGCTGGCACTCGAGACGCTGGTCACCGAGGGTCCCGATCTTGTCATCACGGGCCGACGCTTCGAAACCCCGGCACTCGCCCAGGAGGTCCTGGAGCATCCCGCCCTTGCCGCCCTGCAGGCCGAGGCCGGCACCGCCCCGATCGCGGATCGCGATTGGATCTGCGGCACACCCCATGTACTCGCGGCGATCCGCAGGCTCGCTGCGGCGCGGGACGCTGTCTTGGAGCGTCGCTGACGTGGCCTATCGTCGGCTTATCGCGGGGCTCACGGCCTTGGTCATCGTGCTCTTTGGTGCCTCGCTCTTGATCGGGCCTGCTGCCATCGGGTTGGGGGAGAGCCTCGCCGCGCTTCTTGGGCTCAGCGGCTCGGCCGAAGCGACCATCCTTGTCATGCAGGAGATCCGGCTGCCGCGGGCGATCCTAGGCCTCACGATCGGGGCGAGCCTCGGGCTCTCGGGTGCGGCGCTGCAGGGCTACTTGCGCAATCCACTGGCGGAGCCTGGACTGATCGGCGTATCCGCCTCCGCGGCCCTGGGGGCTGTGCTCGCCATCTACACCGGGCTCTCGGCCGCCTTCCCGCTTGCCCTGCCGCTCTCTGCTCTGGCAGGCGCCGTCGTTGCCGTGATGCTGCTGCTCGCGCTTGCCGGTCGTGGGGCAGATACGCTGACGCTGATCCTGGCGGGTGTCGCGCTCAGCGCGCTCGCCGGTGCGCTGACCTCGCTCGCGCTCAACCTCTCGCCAAACCCCTTCGCAGCCCTTGAGATCGTCTTCTGGCTGCTTGGCGCGTTGACGGACCGGTCGATGCTCCATGTCGTGCTCGCGGTTCCTTTCATGGCCGTGGGCTGGCTGCTGCTGGCAGGTCTCGGCCGGGGGCTCGACGCCTTGGCGCTCGGCGAAGAAGCGGCGGCCTCGCTCGGTGTGCGGCTCGACTGGCTGCGCCTTGCCGTCGTCCTCGGCACGGCCGCCTCGGTGGGGGCAGCGACGGCGGTGGCCGGGGCGATCGGGTTTGTCGGGCTCGTGGTCCCGCATCTTCTGCGCCCCCTGGTCGGCGGCCGGCCTTCGCGCCTCCTCCTGGCCTCAGCCCTCGGCGGGGCGGCGATGCTGCTTGCCGCCGATATCGCGGTCCGGATCGTCACGCCGGGCCAGGAGCTGAAGCTCGGCGTGCTGACTGCCCTCGTCGGTGCCCCCTTCTTCCTCTGGCTCATTCTCAACCGCCGGCGGAGCCTCGCATGACAAGGCTGGTGCTGGAGGGGCTGTCTGTGGTTCTGGCCGGGCGCCGGGTGCTCGAGCCTGTAGACCTCACCGTCGCGCCCGGCGAATGCGTGGGGCTTATCGGGCCGAATGGCGCGGGTAAATCGACCCTCATGCGCGCGGCCCTCGGCCTCTTGGCGGCAGAGGGACGCTCGAGCCTGACCACGCTGCCCCGCCGCGAGCGGGCGCGCAGGGCGGCCTGGCTGCCGCAAGCGCGCGAGATCGCCTGGGGCATGTGCGTCGAGGAGATCGTCGCCCTCGGGCGCACGCCGCATCGCCTCCCTGGCGCGCCTTTGAGCGCGGCCGACCGAGATGCCGTGACGCACGCCATGGCAGCCACCGATGTCACTGCTTTCGCTGCGCGCGATGCCACAAGGCTCTCGGGCGGCGAGCAGGCCCGCGTGCTGCTGGCTCGCGCCTTGGCCCAGGAGGCACCGATCCTGTTGGCAGATGAGCCGGTCGCCGGCCTTGATCCCGCCCATCAGATCGCGGCCATGGAGGTCTTCGCCGCCCATGCAGGCGCGGGCGGCCTTGTCGTCACCGCGCTGCACGACCTGGGCCTGGCCGCCCGTTGGTGCACCCGGCTCTTGCTCCTCGATGCGGGTCGGATCGTCGCCGATGGCCCTCCCGCCGCCGTCCTCACGCAGGAGCGGCTCGCCACCGTCTATGGCATCGAGGCGCATATCGCTGAGGCGGGGGACGGCCTGATCGTGCAACCGCTCACGAGGGTGGCCGCCCGAGAGATCACGGAGGGGGCGGCATGAAGGTCACGCTCGACCGACCCTGGCTCTATGCCGACCTCGGCTGTGAGCATCGCGTCGCCAGCTGGGCGCTCAGTCGGCCTGGCATCGTCACGGCCCGGCGCATCGTCTGGCGCGAGGTGCGCAATGCCGATCTGCCACGCGATCTCGATGCAAAGGCCTGGTTCGCCCATGAACTCGCGCGGGTGGGAGAGGGTGAGGCCATCGGTCTGCTCACCTCCCTAAGCGTGGCCCGCTTTGTCGAAACCCGTGCAGAGGTCGAGGACGCGGTGGCCTCGGTCCTCGCCACCGTCGGGCTCTCCAACGCCGAGCGCGTGGGGACACGGAGCAAAACGCTCGTCTTCCCGGGCACGATCAACATCGCCGTGGCGGTGAACGGAACCCTCACAGCCGGCGCTCTCCTCGAGGCCCTCAGCATTGCCGCCGAGGCACGCACCGCCGCCGTGATGACCCATGGCCCCGCGCAAGCGCCTGGTCCGGCAACCGGCACGGGCACGGACTGCATCGCCGTTGCGGCCCCGCTCTCGGAGAAGGCTGTCGGCGCCGCCTGGAGCACACCACAACCCTATGCCGGCAAACACACCGCCCTCGGCGAGGCCATCGGCCGTGCCGTGCTGGACGCCGTCTCCCGCGGCGTCGAGGATTGGATGACCGAGCAGACAGGAGGCTGACATGCCCGATCTCGCCCAGATGCTGGAGCGCTACCTCACCGACTGGCAGGCCGGCTGGAATGTCGGCTCTTTCGGCGCCATCGCCGAGTTTCATCAGGACGCAGGCGAGCCCACCGTGGTCGCAGGCTCGCTCGAGCGCGCCACCGCGCGCGGCGCCATCCGCATCGAGCGGACCGAGGGGGTGGAGGCGGTCGCCTGGGAGAGCCTCTCCAAGAACCCAAGGCGCTGGCAACAGGGTGTTGCCCTCTGTGTGCCTATCGGGGAGGGCGAGCGTGCCAGGCGGCGCACGCTCACCGAACTTGGGCCGGATGAGGCGGCGATCCGACCCGCCGATCGAGGTGCGATCGTCTTCGACATGGGGCTCGGTCAACGGAACATCGATTTCTGCGTGCGCAGCAGTGATCCCGACCTGGTGGCGGTTCTGAGAAGTGCCTGCGGCCGGGCGCTGAGCGAGCCCGGCAACCCGGCCATGGGCGCGATCCTGGCCGCCCATCCCCATCGCATCGCGCTCTCCGCGCTTGGGCGCTGTGAGGTCTATCAGATGATCGGCGGGCCTGCGACCGGGGGCAAATCGCCCGAAGGCCCTCACACCCACGTCCTGCCCCAGCTGATGAAGGCCGGGCGCACCCATTCCGCCAACACCCCGATCCCCAACGGGTTGATGCCCGCGATGAGCCTGCATCCAGGCAGTCCGGTGATAACGCCCCTTGGCGAAGACCGTGAGTTCGACGCTCCGCTCTTCGAGGCATTCCAGGCGCTCCTAGCAGACTGGGACGTCTCCGGGATCGTGCAGACCAAAGCCCGCGTCTGGGCGGCTCTCGACGCTGGTGACGCTCCGGAACCGGATGCTCTGGCGGAGGGGCGCACCGCGCGCACCGCCCGGCGCATCGCGATCCGGCAACGAGCCCGCCTCGCCGGCGCCTCCCCCCTCCTGGCCGCCTGGTCCGAAGCTCATGACCACGGCGCAATCGAGGCCGATGCCGATATGCCCGGCCACTGACAGCGAGCCTCAACGCCAGAGCAGATGTCTCCTTTGGCCCGCTTAGTGCTAAGACGCCGCAGAAGATGCGCCTTCGGAGTGCTCCCCGGCCTGTGATCGGGCAGGGCGGGTTCGGGGCTCTCACGTTGACGTAAGAGAGACCTTAGCGGCCGCAATCGGCCGCTCGCAGCGTCTTCGGCACAGCGTGGTGCGGTCCGTTTAGAGCGCCGCCACGCTTAGAGGAATTGGGCGTATTGGTTCTCGTAGTTGGACTTGATGGTGTCGAGCTTGTTGTCGATCGTGCTTTTCAGATCGCCGAAGGTCTGGACAGGATCGTCCATCACGATGTTCGGCTTCATCGAGTCGTGCGCCTGCCCAAGCGCCTCAGCGTTCTCGCTCATCCACTCGAGCCCATCGATGACCCCGCCGATCACGCGAGCAATAAACTCTCTCTTATCTGAGGGTGACATCATTTCATCTAGGCGATCTGTTTCCTCAGTCTTGAACATGGCAGAAAGCCTATCAGGCTTTATTGCGATACTGATGACTTGCTGAAGGGGATGATCTTCACTGGTAAAGCCCAAGTTGGCCTCATCTAGCTCTCGGTTCAGAACCTCCAGGACATCAACACTCGGGTCAGTTATTTTCTCTAGGAAGCTAAGCGTATCGCCGATTGATTTTTTCATCGAATCTTCAGAAAATCCGAACTTGTAATCGATTGCACCGTCGATGTCTTTGAACATCGGATCAGTGGATTGTTTCTCAAGATGCTGCGGGACATACCCTGGTTTAGTATCCATGTCGATGAATTTCATGCGACCTTCATCGGTCAGGAACATGTTCTCCATGTTGGCATAGCCGAGACCATTCAGTCCCATGTGGTCGGAGAGGCCCAAGCTCGCACCAATAATACTCGCCTTACCAAGGTCGTTCGGGATCTCTTTGGTCTTTAGCAGCTTGACCTTTTCCTCAGTGCTATAGTCGGAAACTGTCTTCCCGTTGAGAAGTTCAGTCTTCACTACAATTTCATTCTTGAGATGTTTCTTGTATTTTCCTGCCTTGTCCTTGATTCCATCGTCCGTTGAATTTTCCGCCAATTCGTCAAACTTCTGATTCAATACCGTATACTCATTGGAGTTCTTCTTTACTTGAATTAACTCTTGTTTTGGAATATCGATGTCGAGATTGATACCTGAAGTATGGACATTTTGTACGAGATCCGTCACGTGCTTTGTCTTCATCATACTCATCACCGGTTCGATCTTAGCGACCGAATCCTGGCCATTATTGTTTCTGATGAACGAAACACCGCCAGAGCCATCTTGTGAAATCTTCACGTTGCTCTGATCATTCACATCTAGAGTTCCGTTCAAGAAGTTTGGATTTTGTGTTTCAGGCTGATTGCGTTTGGCCATCATGTCAGAGATCTTTTGGCCTGCGTCCATCTCAGCCCGCAAGTTGTTGATCGCTTGCTGCTGTGACTCGATCTTACTCATGATCTTTGGCAGGTCTTTGACCTTGATGGAGTTCGTGAAACCCATCTCTTTGAGAAGCTCGGGGCCAGTCATGATGCCGCCCTCCTTTCTCTGCTCAAAAGTCAAGCCCTTAAAGTCGAGCTGGTTCGTTATTGACTTAGCAATAAAATCAAGACCCATCTGCTTGCGCTCTGATGACCTGAAGATATTAAAGCTTATCCCAAAGAACTTAAACGTCGCATGCTTGCGGCTGTCGCGACCCACCTCATGCTCGTAGAGTTCATTGGGTTGGTTGACGTCAGACGTAACAGAAAATCGCAAAGTATTTTTGCCCCCGTTCACAGGGGGAGCTGAATTATCACCAAAGTATTTATCGTGTATGTTTTGAAACGTCTCAGTGTGCGTCGTTGCACCGAAAGTTTTGCTGTCCTTATGTGCTTGAACCTCTTTGCCAATCGCCTTCAGGTCTCCAATTTTGACACCATCGAGGAGCCCGAGCTTACTGAGGATCGCGCGGCCAAAACCTTTGGCGCCTAATTCCTTATCAATGGACTTGGCAATTGAGTCCACGCCGTTCTGCACTTTGGCCTCATCCGGACCCGGCTGGCTGTTTGTCTTACGCGTCGACGCTTTATGAAGATTGGTGGCGTTGTCGTCGCCGACCAGATTGAACTTCTTGTCGCTCGAAGAGGGGTTCGTGTACTGCGCTTGAACGTTCGAAAAGCTTCCAACTTCGGCCATTGTCTCCAGTCCTCCTGTTCAAACGCGGGTATAGTTCTGGGCGATATCGGTGAGATCGGCGTCACTGCTGGGCAGATCCGCCATGAAGGCCTTCAGCGCCGTCGTAAGCGCTGTCACGCGACCCGAGAGGCGAGACAGGTCCAGGCCTTCGGTCGTGATCTCCTCGGTCAGCACAATCGCATCGCCGCGCAAACCGGCCCGTGCCCGACCGGATGTCGGCCAGCCGTGGTTATGTGTCAGCGTCTTGCGATAGAGCGCCTCCTTGTCGAGATGCTCGGGCGCCGGCACGGAGGCGATCAGCACGAGTAGCCCGCGCTCTTCATCGAGCACGGCGTCCATGCCGTAGAGCTCATCAAAGGCGAGGCGCCAATGGGGCGCGTCGTTCATTTCGTCGACAGCGTCGAGATTGAGCAGAGGCCCAATCTCGCGCATGAGTCCCTTAACCAGAT
>JBCCLX010000197.1:0-7869 GCA_039026635.1 Pseudomonadota bacterium | reverse complement strand
ATGGAATGGGTCGCGCGCCTCGGCGGCGGCATCTCCTACCAGAACCGCATCGCCTTCCAAGCCACCGCCTATCGCGACCGCTATGGCGAGGCGGCGCTGCGCGAGGTGATGCCCGTGCGCAAGATGATGGCCTCCGGCGCACCCCTGGCCGCCGGCACTGACGCCACGCGCGTCTCCTCCTACAATCCCTGGCTCGCGATCCACTGGGCGGTCTCCGGCAAGGGCCGGGGCGGCGACGTGATCTGGGCCCCCGAGAACCGGCTAACCCGTGAGGAGGCGCTGCGCCACTGGACCGTCTCTGGCGCCTGGTTCTCCCGCGAAGCCGGCGTGAAGGGCCAGCTCATGCCCGGACAGTTCGCCGATCTCGCGGTGCTCGACCGGGACTACTTCACCTGCGGGGAGGACGAGATCGCGGATATCACCGCCGATCTCACCCTTTCGGGCGGCAAGATCGTGCATGCCAAGGGCGCCTTCGCGGCCCTCGCGCCGGCACCGCTCGCCGCACTGCCAGACTGGTCGCCGGTGCCTCGCTTCAGCGCGCCTGGGGCCCCTGCGGCGGTCTCCCCCGCCCCCGCGCTCGTCTAAGGAGGGTCCGATGACCGACGTCACCATCACGCTCGAAGACGGTGAGAGCAAAGGCCGCTACGTCGCGGCCGTGCCCGACAGTGCCGAGACCGCGGAACTCACCTTCTCCCGCGCCGGCGAGGCCATGCTGATCGTCGACCACACCGGCGTGCCGGATGCACTGCGCGGTCGCGGGCTTGCAGCGGCGCTGGCGGCGCGCGTCGTCGAAGATGCGCGGGCGGCGGGCAAGCGCATCGTCCCCCTCTGCCCCTTCTTCAAGGCGCAGTACCAGCGCCACCCCGACTGGGCCGATGTGGTCCAGGGGTGAGGGGCGCGCGATGAAAACCATGATCCGCAGCCTCGCTCTTGGCGCCCCCGCTTCAGCGCCCCGCAGCGATCTCCTGCCCATCCATGACCTGCGGGCGATCGGCGCTCTCGGCGCCATTCTGCTTGGTGCGCTGGCCACCAGCGCGGCGGCCGACGGGCCAGAGCCCATGGCCGTCTACAGTTTCGAGGGCGTCGTAGAAGCCTCGCAGAGCGCCACCGTCGCCCCGCGCGTCGACGGCATTGTCGCCGAGATCCTGATCGGAGGGGGAGAGCGCGTGAGTGCGGGCGACGTCATGTTCCGCCTCGACCCAGAGACCTACCGCATCGAGGCCGATCTCGCCCGCGCCGCCGTCGCTCAGGCCGAAGCAGCCGCACAGCTCGCCGACGAAGCGGCTGCGCGCCAGCAGCAGTTGCTGGAACGCGGCCCGGGCTCACCCGTCGCGGCACGCGAGGCGAAGCTGCGCGCCGATATCGCAGATGCCGAGCTCGCTGCCGCCCGCGCCGACCTCGCCGCCGCGCAGCTGGCGCTCGACCGGACAGACGTGCGCGCGCCTTTCGACGGGATCGCGAGCCGGCCTGCGGTAAGGCTCGGCGATTTTCTGGAGGCCGAGGCGGGCGCGATCCTCGGCACTATCGTGGCGCTAGACCCTGTGATCGTCGCCTATGCCGTGCCGCATGAGACACGCCTTGCGGCGCTCGCGCGCTCAGGCGAAGGGGCGGCGCAGACGCTCTTCGAACGCCTCTCCCTGACGCTGACGCTGCCCGGCGGCAAAGCCTATCCGCACCCCGGCCGTCCGCTTTTCGAAAGCGTTACGCTGGATGCCGCGAGCGGCGCGCTGACGACCTGGGGCCGCTTTCCCAATCCCGACGGTGTGCTCGTGCCAGGCCTCGCCGTGACGGTTACCTCGACCCTGATGCCGGAGGTCACGCAATGACGGGCTCAACGATGGGTGCCCAGCCGAAATCGGGGACGACAGGGGACGGTCCGGCGCCGAAGGCCGTCCAAGGGGCAACCTCGCCTTGGGCGCCTTTCGGTCGGACGGCTTTCCTTGTCCTTTGGACGGCGACCGTGGTCTCGAACATCGGCACCTGGATGCATGATGTCGGCGCGGGCTGGTTGATGACCGAGCTCTCGCCCTCGCCCAGCACGGTCGCCATGGTGCAGGCCGCGACGACGGCGCCAGTGTTCCTCTTCGCCCTGGTCGCCGGCGCGCTGGCGGATCTGGTCGACCGGCGGCGGCTCCTAATCCTGGTCAATCTCGGGATGGGGATCACGGCGGCGGCGCTGGCGTCCTCTGTGGCGCTGGGGCTGATGACGCCCGCCCTCCTCATCCTCTTCACCTTCCTGCTCGGCACGGGCGCTGCCTTTGCTGCGCCCGCCTGGCAGGCCATCGTGCCGCGGCTGGTGGACCGGCGCGAGCTCTCGGCGGCCGTGGCGCTCAACTCCATGGGTATCAACGTGAGCCGCGCCATCGGTCCGGCGCTGGCAGGCGCGCTCATCGTGGCCCTCGGCCTTGCCGCCCCCTTCGCGATCAACGCGCTCAGCTTTATCGGCATCATCGCCGCCCTCATCTGGTGGCGCCCGCCCGCGGCCCCCGCCCGCCGATTGCCGCCCGAGACCATCCGCGAAGGCCTGCGCGCGGGTCTCTCCTATGCCCTCAACAGCGGGCCGCTGCAGGCGACGCTCATCCGTGCCGCAGGCTTCTTCGCCTTCGCCAGCTGCTACTGGGCCATGTTGCCCCTGATCGCGCGCGAGGTGCTGGAGGGGGGCCCGACGCTCTATGGCCTCCTGCTCGGCGCCGTGGGTGCCGGGGCCGTCGGCGGCGCGCTGATCCTACCGATGATCCGCCGTCGTCTGGGTGCGGACGGGGCGGTCGCGGCCGGTGGGATCCTCACAGCGATCGTCCTCGCCCTCTTCGCGCTCGCACCCGTGCCCCTTGTTGCCATCGCCGCCTCCGCGCTCGGCGGCATCGCCTGGATCGCGGTACTCTCCAGCCTGCATGTCTCGGCCCAGACCGCCCTGCCCGACTGGGTGCGCGCCCGTGGCCTCTCGATCTTTCTTACGGTCTTCTTCGGTGCGATGTCGGGCGGCAGCCTGCTCTGGGGCCAGATCGCAGGGATCGCCGGGATCCCGGCCGCCCTCCTGATTGCGAGCCTCGGCGCAGCCCTCATGGTGCCCCTCACCTGGCGCGCCAAGCTCGACCAAGGAGCCGCCCTCGATCTCGCGCCCTCGATGCACTGGCCCGAACCGGTGCTCGGCGGCGATCCCGCCGGCGAGCGTGGCCCCGTGATGATCCAGGTCCGCTATCAGATCGCAGAGGCCGACCGCCCTGCCTTCCAGGCGCTGATGCAGCAGCTCGCGCGGGCACGCCGGCGCGGCGGCGGCTATGGCTGGTCCCTGATGCAGAGCGCGGAGACACCTGGCTGCTATGTCGAGACCTGGCACGAAGCCTCCTGGCGCCAGCATCTGCGCCATCACGAGCGCGTCAGCGGCGCCGACAAGGCCCTCCAGGACCAGATTCGGGCGCTTCATCAGGGCGATAGCGGCCCGCTGGTAGCGCATTTCATGGCTCCCGAGAGGCGCAGGGAGGACGGATCACCCTGAGCTTTTGACGGCACGCTCACAGGCGAGAACGAAAAAAGGTTGCGGATTGCCTCTCACGACCCCTTGCGAAGCAGGGGTGTTTTCCGACATGAGTAGAGAAGCTGACCGATCCAGTCGGATATATGTCGATGATGCATCTTGCTGTGAGCCACGACACTGCAACGCCAAGGGCGCCTTGGGCGCGTAGCGGCGCGGCTGCGGATATGCATCCGATCACCGATCCGGCGGAACGCGCGCTGCTCGAGCGGCTACGCACGGCCTCCGTCTCGGTGCAGCTGGCCCCTCGGGTTGAGCCCTTCAAATTCTGTGCGCTGATCGAAGCGGCGCCGGATCGGGAAGCGGATGCATATCTTGACGCCCTGCTCCGTGTAGCGCCCGGCGCCCTAGGGCGGCCGCTCCTGATCCGCCGGCAGGGAGCTGCGGGCCCGAGCTTCGATGAAGCCTGGCTCTTGGCGCTGATTTCGGCGGCGCGCCGCGGCGATACGGCCTCGCTGCGCTTCGCCGTCGCCTCGCGTACGCGCAGCGACACGGATGGTCGGGCGCTGAGCAGATCTCTCGGCTTTATCGCCACGGGCCTCGCCGGGCGCCTCCACACCTAAACAGCGGACACCGCCGGTGGGCCGACAGGCCCCATGGCGTCACCGACGCGTCACGGGGACGGTGAGCCTTCGTTCATGCCGCCTCGGCGACGGCGTCCAACGGACAGTCCACGCCCTTCTTCGCACACCGCTTGCGGTAGCCCTTCTCCCAGCCCCGCGTCTTGATGCCAAGGCGCGCCTGGGTCTCCAACAGCGCCCGCAAGAACCGGAGCCGTCGCTTGGAGCCATCCAGCTTCTTGAAGGCCTTCTTGTCCTTCTTGGTCATGCCACAGCCAATGCAGTGGCCCTGCATCTTGAACTTACAAACATCGATGCAGGGCGAAGGGGTCTTGGCCATCGTCGCTTCCCATCACGCAGGCTGAACAGTTGCGCGACGAGCATTGCCGAGATCCACCGGCCGCGTCCAGCGGCAGAAACCCGCAGCATGGCGCTCAGAACCTAGAATGATGGGATCGCTTGGTCAGTGCAGGATGCGGGAGGCCATATGCGTCACTTCGGGAGCGCTCTGATGCGGCCCCTGCGCATCCCTGAGGGACAGAGCACGAAGCATGAGACCGACCTGTTGGGCCTGATCTGCCAGGATCGTCGCCATATCGGGCCGCGCAATCAGCGCCGCCATCATGACCGCTTCTTCGCGATCCCCCGACACAGCGGCCCCGACGAGCTGAGCGAGAGCCGACTCATCCGCGCCGAGGCAAGGACAGGTCACGGAATGGCGCATCAGCGGCCGACGCGCATGGGTCATCAGCGTGGCCAGGAAATCCTCGAAGACGCGCAGACGCGCGGCCCCGTCCTTGCTGCCGTATTGACCCGCGACCGCATTCCAGAGCGCACTCTGGCATGCCGGTCCCGAGCACCAGAGGCGCATCGCGACGATGGCATCGGCCTCGACCGCTTCCAGATCGTCCAGATGGCCCACCGACCCACCACCGCGACCGATCGTCAGATCGCTCATTTCGTGAGGATCAGCTTGCCCTGACGGGTAATGCGCAGCGTATAGAGCTGCCCATCATGCATGATCCGCGCGATGCCGCCGGCACCGGTCAGTTCACGAGCAACATGGACAGGCGTGCTCTCAACGGTCTTATCAGCACCATTGTGAGGGCGGAGCGGAGTGGTTGGCATAGCAGTCATCGCGGCACCTCCGAAAGTCGATCCAGCCAGGCCTCGACGGACACACCGAGCGGCACCATTCCTGCCAAAGCGTCACGGATCAGCCGCTCGCGCAGATGGGCACGATCGAGGGCCAAAAGGTCCGCTTCGCTCAGGCGCGGAGGAGGGGTCTCCTGCATCGCGTATCCTTCCGAGCAAGATTTCCGGCTTCCCTGACTGGTAACAGGGTGGCTGTCCCCTATTTCCTGAGCGTTTCACTCGGAGATGTCAATTCCGATTTTTTCACTCGGCCATTACGGTTGCGCCGGAGGATGCGGCTGCGGTGATCTCGCAACGTATCGCTGTGAGACAGTCTTGAGGCTCTGATCCCTCTTTCTGACACCGCCCGCAAAATTGCGCTCATGGCGATCACGTAAGCTCCCAGTAACCATGAAGACCCTATCGTCCGGCGGGTGACCGATGGCTCGCACATGCAGGGCAGGCAACTGCGCGCATTGCGACTAAAGCTCAAGTCATTTCGTTGCGTACGGAGAAGCCGAGCGTATCATGCCGACAGTTACTTTCGAACCGTTCCCATTTCTGTCCAGCGGCGCTACCGCGACAGTGGGGGATTTCATCCTAACCGCGGTCCAAACGCCGCAGAGCGGGGCTGTCTCCAGCTTCAGTCAGTTCCCAGTCGGCGGCAGTCCAGGCGATCTGTCTTTCGGCGGGCAACAGAACTGGACCTTCACGATCACGCATAAGGACGGCGCGATCTTCGATGTCGACAGCGCGCGTGTCGTCACCGTCGAGGGCGGGGTCATCGCCGATACTCTCGTCTTCGCAACCCCCGATGGCGAGAGCGAGACGCTGAGCTTCATCTCCGGCGCGCCCGGCGGCATGCAGTCGCCGCCACTCAGCCTGGGGACGGATTTCGAGGGCATCTCGAGCGTCAGCATCACGGGCAACAGCGCGGGCGGCGCGCAGCGCGTCTTTGTCGACGACATCGTCATCAGCAACGTCTCGCAACCGGGCCCGATCCCGACCCGCCCGATCGACGATGTGGCGCGCACCCAAGAAACCGCCGGCACCGAACCCTTCTCCCTTGTGCTCTCAAACCTCGGCGACGGGCCCGTCATCGGCACACAAGCGGTCGTTGAGACCGTCGCGACGCTAACCGCGAGCAGCACTGCCATCGCCGAGGCGGGAGGCATGAGCACCCTGACGATCACGCTGGACCGCCCTGCCCCGGCCGGTGGCGTCTCGATCCCGCTGACCGTCGGTGGAACGGCCAGCCACAACCTCGATTTCTCGCTCTCCACCGCGCAGGTCGCCTTCACCGCCGGCAGCACGAGCCAGACCGTCACGGTCTATGCGCTCCCAGACACCACCGACGATGACGCCGAGAGCGTGACCATCGGGCTCGGCCCCCCCTCGAACAGCGATGTCATCCTCGGCACGCCAAGCCAGCAGACGATCTCGATCATCGACGACGATCAGGCCCCGGCGATCAACCTCGCCAGCGTGTCGGTGCATGAGGCCGATGGTGCCGCGACCTTGGCCGTGACGCTGGATCGCCCCTCCTCCCAGCCCGTCAGCGTCACCGTTGGGACGACGAACACGGGAACAGCGACCGCCGGCGTGGACTTTGCCCCGATCAGCCAGACCGTGGTGTTCGCGCCCGGAGACATCCGCGAAACCGTCACGATCATCATCGGTGACAACAGCGTCGTCGAAGACGTCGAGACGGTGATCGTGTCACTATCGGCGCCGACGAACGCAACGATCGGCGCCGCCGGATCGGGCACCGTGACGATCACGGATAGCGACAGCGCCTTCCTCTCGATCGGCGACGCGCAGATCACGGAAGCGGACGGCGAACTCAGCCTCGATTTCGAGATCAGGCTCAGCAGCGCCGTCGACACCGGCGTCAGCGTGACGGCGGCGACCCGCGATGGGAGCGCGGGTGCCGGCAGTGACTACACCGCCGTCACCACGACGGCGCGCATCGCAGCCGGCAGTCTGAGCACGACGGTCAGCGTGCCGATCCTAGGGGACAATCTGGATGAAGCGGCGGAGAGCTTTGAGCTGGTCCTCTCAAATCTCGACGCGGGTGGGCGCGCCGTCAGCCTACCGTATGCGGTCGGCCTGGGCACAATTTTCGACGACGATGCCGCGCCCGTCGCGACAGACGACGACCTCGCCATGGACGAGGGGACCGATCTGGCCGGCGATGTGCGGGCCAACGATAGCGATGCCGATGACGGGCGTGATGCCCTGACCATCACGCTCACTGACGACGTCGACAACGGCAGGCTCACGCTGAACACCGATGGCACTTTCGCCTACACGCCGGACGCGGGTTTCACGGGCGTCGACAGCTTCACCTACAGCGCAAGCGACGGCACCAATACGGCCAGTGCGACCGCCATGATCACGGTGCGCAGGGTCCTGGATGCGCCGGTGGCCGTGGCGGACACGACCACGATCATCGGGCCCGATTCGGCCGAGCTCGATGTGCTGGCCAATGATGTGGATGGACAAGGCGATGGGCTGACGATCACCGCGCTCGATCTGAGCCTGACGACGGGCCTCGCGGAGATCCTCTCCAGCGCGGGCGCAGCGGACCGCATCCTCTACACGCCCACCGTCCTGCCCGGCACCCCTGATACGCCGCTGATT
>JBCCLX010000196.1:0-7907 GCA_039026635.1 Pseudomonadota bacterium | reverse complement strand
GGCGATGGCGATATCGGCACAGGCCATGAGACCAAGGCCACCCCCGAAGGCCTGACCGTTCACCCGCGCGATGAGAGGTTTGGGCAGGGCCTCGAGGGCGGCGAGCATCGCGGCGAGCCGGCCCGCCTCGGCCATGCGCTGTGCCCGCGTCGCAGCCGCCTGTGCGCGCATCCAATCGAGATCGGCCCCGGCTGAGAAGCTCTCACCCTGTCCGGTCAGGACAACGACGCGCACGGCCGGGTCGCTGCCGAGGGTCTCGGCGGCGGTGTGCAGGGCTGCGATCGTGGGTGCGTCGAGGGCGTTGTGGCGCTGCGGCCGATCGAGCGTGACGGTGGCGACCCCGCGGTCATCGCTTGCGATCGTGAGGGTGCCGGTCATCGCGCCTCTCCCTGGAGGGCGGCCTGATCGGGGCGCAGCCGCGCGGCGAAGGCTTCCGCTTCTGCGAGGGCCTGCCTGTTAATCCCGGTTTCGAGCCCTTCCCTGGCGCACCAGGCGAGGAGACGGCCGGTTGCGAGATTGCCCGCAGCGCCCGGGGCGAAGGGGCAGCCGCCGAGGCCCGCGGCGGAGGCGTCGAAGACGCGGATCCCGCGGGCATGGGCGGCTCTGACGCTGTCGAGGGCGCGCCCGTTGGTGTCGTGGAAATGGCCGGCCAGCCGCTCGGCAGGGGCGATGGCGAGGACCGCGTCGAGCATAGCGCCGATGCTCGCTGATGTGCCCTGTCCCACTGTGTCCCCAAGCGAGACCTCATAGGCGCCGGCACGGAGCAGCGTCTCGGTGACTTGGGCAACGGCCGCAGGCGCAATGGCGCCCTCATAAGGGCAGACGACGACGCAGGAGACATAGCCGCGCACAGGGATCGCCGCCGCGCGCGCTGCCTCGAAGACGGCCGTGAAGCGCGCGATGCTCTCGGCGATGCTGGCGTTGATGTTGCGCTGGCTGAAGGTCTCGGAGGCGCTGGCGAAGACGGCGACCTCATCCACACCGGCCGCTCGCGCGGCCTCGAAACCCTTGAGATTGGGGGTGAGCGCGGCGTAGCGCGTGCCGGCGCGGCGCGCGATGCCGGCCATCACCGCGGCGCCATCGGCCATTTGGGGCACCGCGCGAGGGGAGACGAAGCTCGCAGCCTCGATCCGCGCGAAGCCTACGGCGGAGAGCCGGTCGACCAAGGCGATCTTCTGGGCCGTCGAGATCGCTCGGGGTTCGTTCTGAAGGCCATCACGCGGGCCGACCTCCACGATCTCGATCTCGCGTGCTGCGGTGCTCATGCTTCCGGCTCCAAGGCGATGAGGAGCGCGCCCTCGGCCACCTGTTCCCCCGCACTGGCGGGCACGGATGCGACCACACCGTCACGCGGCGCGCGCAACGTGTGTTCCATCTTCATGGCTTCCATCACGGCGAGCACGGCGCCTTCGTCCACGGCATCGCCCGGCGCCACGGCAATCTCTTTGACAAGGCCGGGCAGGGGAGCGGCGACGGTATCGCCTGCGCCGCCTCCAGCTTGCGCTGCCGCAGCCCGGGCGCGGGGATCTTCGCGCTGGAGGACAAGGCGCCGGCCCGGGCGAGCGAGGGTTACCTGCATGTGCTCGGCGGCAAAATGGATCGACACAGTCTCGCTCGTCTCGCCGATTGTGACGCGATACTGCGGCGGGCCACTGACCGCCGGGGTCAGGGTGAAGCGCAGAGCGCCAAGCGCGGTTTCGGCGACCAGCGCACCGCCCTGTCGACCGATGGCGATGTCATGCGCCGTCTCACCTATCAGGAGCCGGAGGTGGCTGCGCGCAGGGCCCCAGGCCCGCCACCCCTCGAGCGGTCCCGGCGCATCGAGCATCCCGGTCAGCGCCGCAGCCGCGAGGGCGAGGTCTGCGAGCTCTGGCTCGATCACGCCATGCAGCGCTGCGCCCTCCCGCGCGATGATCCCGGTGTCGAGCCGGCCCGCTCGCATGTCCGGCAGTGCGGCGAGACGGGCGAGAAAGTCGAGATTGTTCACGAGGCCGTCGACCGCTGTGCCCGCCAGTGCTCGGTCGAGACGCGCGAAAGCAGCCGCCCGATCCGGCCCATGGGCGATGATCTTCGCGATCATGGGGTCGTAATGGGGGCTGACCGTATCGCCAGCGCGGACGCCGGCATCGATCCGCACGCCGGGGCCTTCGCCGAAAGCCAGCGTCTCGATGCGCCCTGTTTGGGGCATGAAATCGCGTGCGGGATCCTCGGCATAAAGCCGCGCCTCCACAGCGTGGCCGGTTAGCGCGATGTCGGATTGGGCGACGCCGAGCGGGCGTCCGGCGGCCGTCAGCAGCTGCCATGCCACCAGATCGACGCCGGTGACCGCCTCGGTGACAGGATGCTCCACCTGCAGGCGCGTGTTCATCTCCATGAAGAAGAAGCAGTCCGCCGCGCCTGCCGCCATTGCCGCGCCATCGACGATGAACTCGACCGTACCTGCCCCACGATAGCCGACGGCCTCGGCCGCGCGCACCGCCGCGTTCGTCATGGCCGACCGCAGCGGCGCGGTCATGCCGGGGGCCGGCGCCTCCTCGATCACCTTCTGATGGCGGCGCTGGGCCGAGCAGTCACGCTCGTAGAGATGCAGGACACGGCCCTCCGCATCGCCGAAGACCTGCACTTCGATGTGGCGCGGATTGGCGATGAAGCGCTCGACCAGCACGCGCCCATCACCGAAGGCCGCCGCTGCCTCGGACTGCGCGCGAGCGAGGGCTTCGGCAAACGCATCGGATGTCTCGACAAGGCGCATGCCCTTGCCGCCGCCGCCCGCCCGCGCCTTGATCAGGACCGGATAACCGATGCGCGCGGCCTCATCCGCCAAGAAGCCCGCGTCTTGCTCGGCACCGTGATAGCCCGGCACGACCGGGACCCCGGCCTCCTCCATCAGCGCTTTGGCCGCGTCCTTCAGCCCCATGGCGCGGATCGCCGATGCCGGCGGGCCGACCCAGGCCAGGCCCGCCGCCGCGACGGCTTCGGCAAACTCCGGGTTCTCGGAGAGAAAGCCATAACCCGGATGCACCGCATCGGCACCGGTGGTTCGCGCGGCTTCGAGCAGGGCCTCCGCGCGCAGGTAGCTGAGCGCGGCTGGCGCAGCACCGATCGCGACAGCTTCATCGGCGGCCGCGGCATGGGCCGCATTGCGATCGGCCTCGGAGAAGACGGCGACCGTTGCGATCCCAAGACGGCGGGCCGTGGCGGCAATGCGCACGGCGATCTCACCCCGATTGGCAATGAGGAGCTTCGTGATCATACCGCTTTATGGAGCCGGCTACTGCCCTGCGGCAAGGGTCGCAGCGGATGGCGGTGGGTGGCCGAAGGCAGCAGAGCGCCCGGTCTAGACCGCCACCGAGCGAGGCCTGCGCCTCCTGGCGACGCGTGTTTCGCACACTTTGAGAGCTGGATCCCACTACCGGCGGCTCTCCCGGCCCGCTGGACCTGCTACCCGGCTGACGCCGTGTTTTCCCGATTGATGTGGCGCAGGGCAGGCAGGTCTCAGCCATTCGAAGATCAGCTCACGCGGCATGCGTTGAGGACATGCGTCACGCCAGGACGGGGAGGGAGGACCATGGGAGAGCGGCATACAGAGGCGCAGTCGTTGCGCCGGATCATCGCGGGTGGCTTTGGGCGGATCGCCCTCATCCTCGCCCTCGGTGGCGCTCTGGTGGCGATTGGCGGCACAGCGGCTGGCCCGGGTCAGCTCGGTGGCGAGGCTCAGGGGCTCGATCGCCTCGCGGTCCTCGGCGAGCGGCTCTTTATCGACGAATGCGCCGTCTGCCATGGCATCGACGCGCAGGGAACCGGGCCGCTGGCGAGCGTGCTGAGCGTTGCCGTCCCTGATCTGACTGGCATCGCCGAGGCCAATGGCGGCGCCTTTCCCGCCAGCCGCCTGCACGCCGTGATCGATGGGCGGCGCCCGATCGGCGGACATGGCCCGAGCGAGATGCCGATTTGGGGTGAGATCTTCCGGGCCGATGCGGTCGCGGCCGGAGCGACGGGCGGCTACCGCGATCTCGATGCCGAACTGCTCGTGGCGGGACGGATCTCGGCGATCTTGCGGTTCTTGGAGGCGGTGCAGACGCCCTGAGCCGATCGCGCTCCCGACCCCGCCCCTGATCCGGCCGCCGCTCGCGTCACCACCAGGACGAGCTCTCGCCGTCCTCCATATGGGCGCGCACATAGGGCGGGAGCGGCCAGGCATCCTGTTCCACATGGCGCAGCGGCCCGCCGACTCGGCCGCGAAAGGCATGCTCCCAAAGCTCCGGGTGGAGCCGGATCCGCATCGCGGCCAACGCCTCGTCGATGACTGCCTGTTTCTCGCGGATCGTCTCCTGAAGCGCGGTGAGCCGCTCCTCAGGGCTCTTGACGCGGTCCGTCAGACGGCGGAGAAGGCCCCTCAGTTCCCCGATCAGAGCGCTGCCGGCCGAGACGGCGAGCCAGAGGACAAGCGTCTGCATCAGCCCGAGCCCCGCTACCATCCCAGCGCCGAGGCCGAGATCGAGGCTGAGAAGGCCGTGGAGCCCGCTTCTGCGGGGGCGCCGTTCAGCATCGATCTCATCGATCAGCGCCTGCTGCAGCCCTGCGAACTCCCGCGTGAAGGCCTCACGGAGCGCACGCGCGAAGTGATCGCGCCGGAAATCATCGCGCCCCGCCCAGACCTCGAGCACGGGGCGCACGAAGGTGCCGCGACGGCTCTCGGCCATGAAGGCCTCAAAATCGAGAACGAAGAAGTAGTCCTCCGGATCGCCGGACCGGTGTAGCAGGTAGACCGGGATCGGCGCCTTCTTCCAGAGCCCCAGATCCGGCAGCGCAGGCCTCTCGGGCAAGGCGTCATGGGCACGGCTCATCGTGCCGCCCACCGCCTTTGCCACCTTATGCCAGAGACCGCTCATGCCCCGTCCCGATCAGCTCCGTTGAGGGACATGGGGGTCTCGGCAGGCAGTTGCCACCGGCGCCGCACCCCTCACATGCGGAAAACGCCGAAACGGGTTTCGGGGACGGGGGCTTGGTGGCTGACGGCAAGGCTGAGGGCCAGCGCCTCACGGGTGCGGGCGGGCTCAAGAATGCCGTCGTCCCAGAGGCGGGCAGAGGCGTAGAGCGGGTGCCCCTGTTCCTCGAACTGGGCTATGATCGGCGCCTTGAACGCGGCTTCCTCCTCGGCACTCCAGGGCCCGCCCTTACGCTCGATCCCGTCCCGCTTGAGCGTCGCCAGCACGCCCGCGGCCTGAAACCCGCCCATCACCGAAATGCGGGCGTTGGGCCAGGTCCAGAGGAAGCGCGGGTCATAGGCGCGCCCGCACATGCCGTAGTTGCCCGCGCCGAAGCTGCCGCCGATGATGAGGGTGAGTTTCGGCACGGCGGCACAGGCGACGGCGGTGACGAGTTTGGCGCCATGGCGTGCGATCCCCTCGGCCTCATACCGACGGCCCACCATGAAGCCCGTGATGTTCTGCAGGAACAGGAGGGGGATGCGCCGCTGGCAGCAGAGCTCGATAAAATGCGCGCCCTTCACGGCGCTCTCGCTATAGAGGATGCCGCTGTTGGCGAGGATCCCGACGGGCTGGCCCATGATCTCGGCGAACCCGCACACCAGCGTCTCCCCGAAGCGCGCCTTGAAGGCGTCAAAACGTGAGCCGTCGACGAGCCGCGCGATGATCTCATGGACGTCGTAGGGCACCCGCGTATCTGGCGGCAGGATGCCCGCGATCTCGGCCGGGTCATAGGCCGGCGCTTCGCCCGCCGGCAGGGCGGAGGCGTAGGGTGGGGTTTCACCCCACCGTCCCAGGTTGGCCACCGCTCGTCGAGCGAGCGCCAGCGCATGGGTGTCGTCCTCGGCCAGATGATCAGCGACGCCCGAGAGGCGGGTGTGCACATCGCCCCCGCCCAGATCCTCGGCCGAGACCACCTCGCCGGTGGCGGCCTTCACGAGCGGCGGGCCGGCGAGGAAGATCGTGCCCTGATCGCGCACGATAATCGCCTCGTCCGACATGGCGGGCACATAGGCGCCACCGGCGGTGCAGGAGCCCATGACGACGGCGATCTGCGCGATGCCGGCGGCGGACATGCGGGCCTGGTTGAAGAAGATGCGCCCGAAGTGGTCGCGATCGGGGAAGACCTCATTCTGGCGCGGCAGGTTCGCGCCGCCTGAGTCGACGAGGTAGATGCAGGGGAGCCGGCAGGCCTCGGCGATCTCTTGGGCGCGGAGGTGTTTCTTGACGCTCATGGGAAAGTAGCTGCCGCCCTTCACCGTCGCGTCGTTGGCGACCACCATGCACCAGCGCCCCGAGACGATCCCGGCGCCTGCGATCACCCCCGCGGCCGGCGCATCGCCGCCATACATGCCATGGGCGGCGAAGAGCCCGACTTCCAGGAAGGGCGAGCCCGGATCGAGGAGCCGCTCCACGCGCACCCGCGGCGCGAGCTTCCCCCGCGCCTCATGGCGAGCCCGTGCCCCCGCCCCGCCCCCGGCAAGCGCGATTTCCGCGGCCTCCCGTACGGGTGCGAGGGCTGCCGCAAAGGCCTGGGCATTCTGCGCGAAGCCCTCGGCCCGGGTCTGGATCTGGCTTTGAATACGGGTCATCGACTGTCCTCCGGTATCCGATGCTGCACCGGCCGCGCGCGCCGCGCCAGGGGCTCTGCACGATCCGGCCCGCCAAGGTCCCGGGCTTGACCCGGGACCTCGCGGTTTGTGGCTGGAAAAGGCGGTCCCGGGTCGAGCCCGGGACCTTGGCGGCGCCCGTGGGGCGCTCGGGGGCCTGGTTCCGGTCAGCCGAGGAGGCTGGGCAGGAAGAGGACGATGCCGGGGAAGGCGATCAGGACCGCGACGGTCGCGACATCGGCGATGAAGAAGGGGGAGGCGCCGCGGAAGACGTCCTGAACCGTGATGCCGTGGCGTTCGCGGGCGACGCCGGCGACGACGAAGCAGTTCAATCCTATGGGTGGGGTGATGAGGCAAAGCTCCGCCATCTTCACCACGATGATCCCGAACCAGACGGCCACCTGGTCGGCGGTCATGCCCAGCGCGCTTTCTTCCACCGTCACGTTCGGCCCGCCGTTGAGCGCGATGACGGCCGGAAAGGTGATCGGCAGCGTCAGGATCAGCATGCCAATGGCATCCATGAACATGCCCAGCACCACGTAAGCCCCGAGGATCATCAGGAGCGTCAGCATCGGCGGCTGGTCGAGCCCCGAGATCCAGTCTGCAAAGGCGCCCGGCAGATCCGCGAACCCGAGGTAGCGGACATAGATCAGCACGCCCCAGATCATCGTCAGGATCATGGCGGTGAGCTTGGCGCTCTCGAGGAGCGCGCCCTTGAGGTTGTCCCAGCTCATGCCGCGCGCCAGTGCCATGACGAGCACGACGAAGGCGCCGAGGGCGCCGGCCTCCGTCGGCGTGCCGACGCCGCCATAGATGCAGACGAGGATGATCACGACGACGAAGACGATGGGCAGAGCGCCGGGCAGCACTTCGAAACGCTCACCCCAGGTGAAGCCGCCGACAGGCGGGCCGAGGCTGGGGCGGAGCTTGGCCATGCCGACGACGAGACCGCCGTAGATGAGTGCTGAGACCGCGCCGGGCAGGAAGCCTGCAAGCAGCAGTTGCCCCACCGAGCTTTCGGTGATGATGGCGTAGATGACGAGAATGGCCGAGGGCGGGATCAGGGTCGCGAGCGTCCCCCCAGCGGCGACGACGCCAGCCGCAAAACGCTTATCGTAGCCGAGCTTGAGCATCTCGGGGATTGCGATGCGGGCGAAGACGGCGGAGGTGGCGACCGAGGCGCCAGAGACGGCCGCAAAGCCCGCCGTGGCAAAGACCGTGGAGACGCCGAGCCCGCCGGGCAGCCAGCCGACCCAGCGCTTGGCCGCCTCGAAGAGCGCCTTCGTCAGCCCCGCGTAATAGGCGAGAT
>JBCCLX010000195.1:0-7912 GCA_039026635.1 Pseudomonadota bacterium | reverse complement strand
GGGGAAAGGCAAGAGATGAAGGGCACCTCAGGGGCGCGCGCAGACGCAGTTCGAGACCTATTCGGGCAGGCAGATCGACAGATGCTAGCGGAACTCGGGTTCGCAGCAATCGGGGCGGATCAAGCTGTTATGGCGGAAAAAATCTTCCGTGCCCTCTCGCTTTTGGCACCAGAAGGTGACCCTGCGGAGGCTGCGACCATCGGCAGCGCCCTGGCCATCGCGGGTCAGGGCCGAGTGGATGATGCGGTAGAGCGACTTCGGGGCGCAGAGCCCTCCGACACCATCAGCGTCTATCTCGGCATCATGCTCGGCCGTGCGGGGCGCGAGGACGAGGCAATAGAGATTTTAACCGATCTTCTGGCCACTGGCCCGGACCCGGAGAACGCGGCATTGGCGGAAGGTGCCCTGTCCGAAATCGAGGCAGGACGCGCTGAATCGTGACCGTCATTTTGCCGTAGCCTCTTTTCTGCAACGCAACTCCGTGGTTTAAGCTTCATCAGTGGATACACGGGGGTTTTCATGGCTGCGGTTGTAGGGATCTCGCCGACGGTGGGGCTGTCTGGCGAGGTCGTCCCGCTGAGGGACATTTCTAGCGGGTCTGTAGACGCGCAATCCATGCGGTTTGCCGAGACGATGGAGCGGCAGCGTGCAGCTGCGCCGGGCGGCGGAGAGAACGTGCGGGTGGCGCAGGCCGATGGCGGCAATGTCGTCGTCGACGATCCGTCCCTCGCCCGGGAACGTGCGCTGCGCGCGCTCGGTTTCGAGCATGTGACACCAGGTCAGGCCGCAGCGCAGCCGGGGGGCGCGCTGGAGAACACCGGTGACACGATCCTCGATGGGCTGATGCGCCTGCGTGGGGCCTTCGACGAGCAGGCCGGCGCCCTGAATAAGATGCATCACGGCGGGATGATGAGCGCGACCGAGATGCTGGCGCTGCAGGTGGAGGTCGTGAAGTACGGGATGCTGATCGACGTCACCTCGAAGCTCACCGGCAAGTCGACCCAGGCTTTTGACACCCTGCTCAAAGGGCAGTGACGACGATCACCGACGCGGGGCTCGCAGGCATGCCCCGCTCCTTGTTGATGTGAAGCCGCTCTAGTGGACCGATGACAACGATCCGCCGTCTCTTCTGTGTCGCGATGCTGGTGGTGCTCGCCGGCTGCAAGACCGATCTGTACTCGGGCTTGAGCGAGCGCGAAGCCAACGACATGCTCGCAGCCCTGCTCTCGAACAACATCCAGGCCGAGAAGACGGTTGTGGGTGATACAGGGATCACGGTGAGCGTTGCCGACGAAGACGTGCTCTTCGCCCTCGACATTCTCTCGCGCCATGGCTTCCCGCGCCAATCGCGCGGCAGTCTGGGATCCGTTTTTGAGAAATCGGGCATCATGTCATCGCCCTTCGAAGAGCGCGTGCGCTTCATCTACGCGCTCGGTGAAGAGGTGAGCCACACGCTGACCGAGATCGATGGGGTACTCACGGCGCGGGTGCATATCGTGATGGCGGAGGAGGCCGAACTGGGCCGCCCGGCCGCGCCGTCTTCGGCCGCAGTCTTTATCAAGCATGTGGCGGACAAGAACCTCGAGGTCTTCGTGCCCCAGATCCGCCGGCTCGTCGGCAACTCGATCGAGGGCGTGGACTACAACGATGTGACCGTTCTGCTGATGCCCGCCGAGCCGATGGCACAGGACACGCCCACGCTGCGCCCGGCGACCGAGAACATCTTCGGGATCGAAGTGGCGCGCGAGCATGCGGCGCAGGCCTGGCTTTGGCTGCAAGGTGCTGCCGCAGCGGCTGGTGCGATGGTCTTGCTCGTTATCATCCTCTTGGCGGCGCTGATGCGGCGGAAGTCGTCCTCGGGCTCGGCCTCGGTGCCGGCTGAAGTGCCTGGCGAGTGACGGTGGGCGCCGCTCCTGACGGGGACATGGAGCGCGCCAGCGACGGCTTGAGGGGTCGGGGGGTCGACCGCCTGATTGAGTATGACAATGATTGACGCAGTGGCAGAGGCAGATCCTCGCCAGGGCGAGGCCCGGGCAGTGGAGGGGAGCGGGCAGGAAGCACCGCTGTCCGATGCTGCGCATTTCGATCTACTGGTCCGCCTCGCCGGCGCCCTCGCCGCACAACAACGCCAGACGCGCACGGATGCCGCCAGTCTTGCGGCGCTGGCGGGCCCTGCCCTGCCCGAGGAGGCGGCGGGAGCGCTCCTCGCCGACCCTGCCTTTGCCCCGCATTTATCGACGCTCAGCGTCACGCGCACCATCTCGGATGTGGATTGCCGACGGCTCGTTAGCCGGCTGGTCGACAGGGCTGACTCGCGCCTCTCCCTGCTGGTCGTCACCTCGGATGACGCAACGATCGAGACCGCGGCGAAGATGCTGGCCGCGGCCGTCCTGCAGCGGCGGTTCCTCTCCGCCGTCACCCGCGCCCAGCGCGAGGCCTTGGCAGAGGCCTTCCCCCCCGAAATGCGTAGTCTCGGCAGCAATGAAGCGCCGGTCCTCTATGCGGCGCTCGGCAAGCTTGATCATGGCGAGGCCGGGGCGCCCCCAGGCGATGTGGCAGCGCTCGGCATGTCCGTGCTCGAAGCCTTCGTCGAGGATCGCGAGCCAACGCTCCTGCCCCAGTTCACGGCCCGTCTGTCCCGTCTGCGCCCATCACGGCCGGACGGCTTTGGGCCTGTCCAAAGCATGCTCGTCCGCAAGCTTCTCGCGCGAAAGGTGCCGGCATGGCGTCCGCTCATCTCCTGAAACCGGGCCGGCTGGCCGAGTTGGGCGCGACGCTCGCGCCGGGTGCGGCGCGCATGCCGGCGCAGGAGGTCGATGCGCTGGTGCGTGCCGAGACGATCATCGCCGATGCGGAAGCACGGGCCACCACCATTGTCGCCGAGGCCGAGACCGTGCGCCAGGCGGAGCGGGAGCGCGGGTTGGAAGAGGGCCGGGCGGCGGGGCGCGAGGAGATGCTCGCCGCCGTTCTCAACAGCCAGGCCAAGGCCGACCGGGCGATCGCGTCGCTGGAGCGCGAGGTTGCTGGGCTCGCCCTCGATATCGCGCGCGCGGTGATCGGCGAGGCCGCACAGGCGGATGTGGCGGCGGCCCTCACCTCGAGAGCCTTGCGCGAGATGCGGCGCGAGCGGCGTGCGGATCTGCGCATAGACCCCGCGCTCGCGGCCGAGATGCAGGAGCGGATCGCGGGGATCGTCGACGAGTTCCCGGAGGTTGAACTCGTTGATGTGATCGAGGACTCGGCGCTCTCCGGCCCGCATGTCGTGCTGGAGTCACGGGTCGGGCGGGTCGACGCCCATGTCGACCGTATCCTCAGCGAGATCGCGAACCAGCTCGCCAACGCGCTCCAGGCCCGCGGCGCCACGACGGGCGAGAGCGCCGGGGGCTCCGAGGGATGAGCGCGGACGGGGCCATCGGCGGGATCGAAGAGATCCTCGCGCGCCGCGCCGAGGCCGAGAGCCAGCGTCTCAGCACGCTCGTGCCCAGCCTGCGCAGTGCCATCGACGGGGCGGCCCCCTTCGCGCTGGTCGGCCGCGTCCGCAAGGTCGTCGGCACCATCATCCATGCCGCCGTCCCGGATGTGCGCGTCGGCGAGATCTGCGAGTTGACCACGCGCGGCGGCGGCGCCGAGCTGAATGCGGAGGTCGTGGGCTTTCTCGACGACGAGGCGCTGCTCTCCCCCATCGGTGAGACCGTGGGCGTCACCTCCCAGACCGAAGTGCGCCCAACCGGCCGCGTGCAGGAGGTGCAGGTCGGTGACGGCCTCCTCGGTCGCGTGATCGACGGGATGGGCAATTTCATCGATGGCCGGGACGAGCCCTTCGCGCCGGAGGCGACCTATCCCGTCTATGCAGACCCGCCCAATCCGATGCGCCGCAAGGTGATCTCCGATCCCCAACCATTGGGGCTGCGCGCGCTCGACGGGATGCTCACCTGTGGCGAAGGCCAGCGTATGGGCATCTTCGCGGCCGCCGGCGGGGGCAAGTCCACGCTGCTGGCCATGCTCGTGAAGGGCGCTGCCGTCGATGTCACGGTCATGGCGCTGATCGGGGAGCGCGGTCGCGAGGTGCGCGAGTTCATTGAGCATGATCTCGGCCCTGAGGGCATGAAGAAGGCCGTGCTCGTCGTCGCGACCTCGGACAAATCCTCGATGGAGCGGCAGAAGGCGGCCTATGTGGCCACCGCCATCGCCGAATTTTTCCGCGACCAGGGCAAGCGCGTGCTGTTCCTGATGGACAGCGTGACCCGCTTCGCCCGTGCCCAGCGCGAGATCGGGCTTGCCGCCGGCGAGCCGCCGACCCGCCGCGGTTTCCCCCCCTCGGTCTTCGCCACGCTGCCGAAGCTGATGGAGCGGGTGGGCATGAACGAGTTCGGCTCGATCACCGCGCTCTACACCGTGCTCGTCGAAGGCGACGACATGAACGAGCCGGTGGCGGACGAGACGCGCTCGATCCTCGACGGCCACATTATCCTCAGCCGCAAGCTTGCGAGCGCCAACCACTACCCCGCCATCGACATCCTACAGTCGAAAAGCCGCGTGATGGACAAGGTGGTGAGCCCCGAGCACAAGGCGATGGCGGGCAAGATCAACGCCTGGATGGCCGCCTATAACGAGGTCGAACTGCTCATTAAGATCGGCGAATACAAGCGCGGCTCCGATCCGCGCTCGGACGAGGCGATCGACAAGATCGAGACCATCCGGTCCTTCCTTCAGCAGCGCACCGATGAATTCGACGACTACGAGACCATCCTGCAGAAGCTCGCGCAGGTGACATCGTGATCGGCGCGGTCAACACGCTGCTGCGCGTCAAGAAGGTGCGCGAGGAGAAGGCGCTCGCCTGGATGCGCTCGCGCCGAGACGCGGTGGAGGCGGCCGAGCAGCTGGTGGCCGAGGCGAAGGCCGCTGTGCAGCTCTCGAAACAAACCATGCCCGAGCGGGAGGCCGAGCTCTGGAAGCCGATCATTCAGAAAGTGGTCGATATGGATGCCATCGATGATGTGGAGGCGGCCGTAAAAGAGCTGGAGGCGGCGCATCAGCGCCTGAAGGACCGGGCGACCCGGGCCGATCACACGCTTGAGAAGCGCCGCGAGGAATTGGCGGAGGCGACCGAGGCGCATAAGCGCGCGCAGGCCGCCGTCGACAAGTACGAAATGCTACGTGACGAAGTGAAAGCCGAAGCCGATGCCGAGGCGGCCTATGCCGAGGAGGTCGAACTTGAAGACCTCGCCGGCCGCAAGGTCGCACCGGTGGCCTGACAGGGCCGCAACAGGGAGGACGCGCAATGCAAGGACCGACAGGGCCGACGGGTGTACCGCCGCAGCAGCCCCAGCTCAAAGCCGAGAACAACGACGCCGACTTCCGCCGCCATAATCGCGGCGACCGGTTTGACACGGCGGAGCGCCACGCGGGCCAGCAGCCCCGCGGCGACCGCGAGAACGGCCGCTCGCGCGCCGGCGCGGGCGGGAGCGAGGCCGCCATGGCCGCGCGCAGCAGCAGCCTGGCGGATCTGATGGCCCAGCAGCAGACCGGCATGCCGGGCGGCGCTGTCGGTGAGGGGGACATGTTCGCGGCGCTGAGTGCGCAGGGGCGCATGGTCCTGGCCGAACGGGCGCCACGCGATGGGTCGGAGCAGAATGCCCCGCCGCCGATCCAGGGGATGATGGCCATCGGCCTGCCCGGTGCGGTGCCGCCGGGCGGCGTGGCGCCGGTGGACACACCCCAGCCTCTCGGCCCGATGCTTGCCGCCAAGATCGAGGCGCTGACCGGGCTCATGGCGCCCAAGATCACCTCGCTGGCCGATGGCATGGCCATGAACCTTGGTAAGGGCGGCGTGGCGATCACCCTGCCCGTCGATCCTGCGACCCATGGCCTGAGCGGGCTGACCGTGACGCAGCACGGCACGGGCGCGACCGCACGGATCGAGGTGGTGCTGACGGGCGCCTCAGGCGAACTGGGGGCGAGCCTGGCCGCGGCGGCCCAGGCCCTGGCGGATCGGCTGCAGACCCGCTTCCCCAACCGCGCGATCACGATCATCGCCGAGGATGCGGCGCCGGAAGTGGCCGAGGCTGCAACGAGCCAATCCGCCCTCTCCGCACTCTTCGCCGGCCAGAGTGCACGCCGCGATGACGATCGCTGAGCCGATCGCGCCCACGACCGGCCCTGGACCTGACCCGGTCGCCGGGTCTGGGCCAGGCGTCGATCCGATCGCTCGGCCTGGCGCCGCGCCGGATCTGCCTCAGGTCCCGCTGCCCGCAGCGCTCGCCCCGGTTTGGAACGCCGCGCTCAGCTTCGCGGGCTCGCCGCTGCCATTGGCACGCGGCGCGATCCGGTTCGAGGCGGCCGACGCTCCGGTGCCGGGTCAACGCCTGCATCGGCTCGCCCTGCAGCAGCCGGGGGAGCGCGCGCGCTGCGAAGTCCTCTTCTGCCCCACCGGTTTTCCCTTCCAAGAAGGCTATGGCGCAGGGCTGACGCTCGATGAGGTCGATGCGCTGCCCGATGCGCTGGCCGAGGCGCTGCATGACGGTGTGCGCGACAAATGGCTGAGCGCGCTGGAGGGCCCTTTGGCGCTGCGCGCGGAAGGGACGACGACGACCGCTGCCGCCGATCCGCGGGGCGAGGTGCTTTGGTACGATGCGGTGCTGGAAGGCGTGCTCGATGCGCCCTGCCAGGCGCGCGTCGGGATCCGGCCGCGTTCTCTGGCTGCCTGGCTCTCCGGCGGGGGCGAGGGGGCAGGCCATGGGCTCGCGCTCGAACGCGGCCGCCTGCGCCACCAGGGGTTGGCTGAGCGGCTGACGCTTCCAGCGTCGATCACCGTTGGTCGGCTAACGCTGCCGATCGCGGAGCTCGCCCATCTGGCACCCGGCGATGTGCTTCTGACAGGCACGCAGGCCGAGGCACCGCGCCATGAGATCTTGCTTGCGCGCCTTCGGATCACCGTCGAGACTGGCGAAGGGGGACTGACGGTGACGGCGCGTGAGAGCATCGGCATCAGTGACGGCCCTCAGGCGCCCAAGAAGCAGGACGAAGCCGGCCAACTGCCCGGCGAGGGGGACGAGGTGGCGGAACACGATACCGCAGAAGGCAGCGCCGAAGAGCGTGCGGTCGAGACACTCGGAGGGCCGGTCGTCGATCTCGATCTCGAGGTCGCCCGGGTCGAGGTCCCGCTTACTGCCCTCGAGAGCTGGACGGAAGGCAGCGTAGTGCCCCTCGAGATCCCAGCCGATGAGGCGCCCGCGATCACCGTGCGGCTGAACGGTCGCGCCATCGCCAGCGGCACGCTCGTGCGCCTTGAGGATCGGCTCGCGGTGCAGATCACCGATGTGCTGCTCTAAGACACCGGACGAGGGTGAGGCGCGGGACCAGTGACCGATCCGCTTAATCTAATCCTGCTGCTGGCCGCCGCGGCGCTGCTGCCGTTCCTGGCCGTCGTGGCGACATCCTTTATCAAGATCGCCGTCGTGCTGCTGCTCGTGCGCAACGCGCTCGGGGTGCAGCAGATCCCGCCGAATATCGCGCTGAACGCGCTGGCGCTGATCCTCTCGGCCTATGTCATGGCGCCGGTGATCGTGGAGACCTATCAGATCCTCTCCACGGGCGACTTCTCCTTCGACAATATCGAAGGTCTGGAGGCGACCTATGACGCCGCCAAGGGCCCGCTTCTGAACTTTCTCGACTCCCATGCCTCAGAGCGCGAAAAGGCCTTCTTCCTGAATGCCGCCCGCGAGCTTTGGCCCCCCGAGATCTCGGCCGGGCTGACAGAACGCAGCTTCGCCATCGTGCTCCCGGCCTTTACGGTCACCGAGCTCCGCGAGGCCTTCGAGATCGGCTTCCTGCTCTACCTGCCCTTCATCGCAATCGACCTCATCGTCTCCAACATCCTGCTCGCCATGGGTATGATGATGGTGTCGCCGCT
>JBCCLX010000194.1:0-7956 GCA_039026635.1 Pseudomonadota bacterium | reverse complement strand
GCCGAAGGTCACGGTCATCACCCGCAAGGCCTACGGGGGCGCATATGATGTGATGTCCTCCAAGCATCTGCGTGGCGATATCAACTATGCCTGGCCCACGGCCGAGATCGCGGTGATGGGCTCCAAAGGCGCGGTCGAGATCCTCTACCGCAGCGAGGCCGGCGACCCGGAGGCCACGGCACGGCGCACGAAGGACTACGAAGACCGTTTCGCCAACCCCTTTGTGGCCGCCGAAAAGGGCTTCATCGACGAGGTCATCATGCCCCAGAGTACAAGACGCCGGGTGACGCGGGCATTCGCTGCGCTGCGAGGCAAGGAGCTTGAGAACCCGTGGAAGAAGCATGACAACATCCCACTCTGATTCCGTAAACCGTCCAATCGAAAAGATAATTGAGTTCTATACAAGAGTTCATATTGCAACGGATAAATCGAGCCCAACAAAGATACTCCGTGAGCTTATGGCTATGAAGGATGGTATTGATGCAAAACTCGCCTTTATCAAGCTCTTTGATGAGTTGCTGGAACAAGTCATGAGTATCAGCCTAACTGATGACCGAAAAATGAGACAGATCAAAATACTGAGAGCGGAGCGTAGGCGAGTATTCCAAAATCTCAACGCAGAAAATTGTGGCACTATAAGGCGAAATATTCGGCCAGACATAGCGGTGGAGACATTTCATTTGCTCGATGATATTCTGCACGCTGCAGAGAAAACAGAGCAAAAACCATTCGATAGGGGTGCGTTTGCCACCGATACAACGGCACTGTTGACTATGGTGAGTGAGTCTGATCTGTCTGAGATTGTGAAAGGTGCGCTAATCAGACAGTTAGAGACCTCTATCTCAATGGCGGCGCTTCCGGCGGACTTCTCAGATTCAGATTTACGAAAGAAAGTAAAGTCGATTTATGCAGACTTTTGCGCAGAGTTTGATGGGCATCTGATTAAGCATGAAAGTTTGGCAGAAAAGCTGCTAAGATGGGCCAAAGCATCAATTGGACCGGGGGTATTCGCTTTGGCGCTCACTGCGGACGCAACAACGGTGTCGGGCCTGCTGCCGTCTCCAACTGAGTTTGATGGAGATAATGAATAGCGAAATGTCGACACCGTTGTACCAATGCATCAACCACGCGCCGCGGCCCGTTGCGCCCTTTTCGCATGCGGTTGAGGCGGATGGGTGGGTGGTTCTTACGGGGCAGATGCCGACTTGGCCTGGGGAGCCGGGGCGGGCGTTGCCGGAGGGGGTGGCGGCGCAGACGGAGCGGGTGATGGAGAACCTGCGGATCGTGCTCGAAGGGGTTGGGCTCGATCTCTCCCATGTCGTGCAGTGTCGCTGTTATCTGACCGAGTTCGAGCGCGACTATGCCGCCTTCAACGAGGCCTATGCCGCCTTCTTCCCGCCCGACCGCTTGCCTGCCCGCACCACTGTCGGCGTCACGGCGCTGGCCGTGGGTGCTCTTGTCGAGATCGACTGCCTCGCGCGGCGCCCTTGAGTCCGCCCGAGCCCCGGGCTCGCGCTTTCGTGAGCGCGCCGACGGAAGGGGGGCGGTGCCGCGTTTGACCTCTCGACGGCCCCCTTGGGCGCTGACGGGAGACAGACCATGGCGATCCGCCGGCTAGCGATGCTCGCGATCCTCACCTTCGGCCTGAGCGGCTGTTACCACTATGGCTATGGCCCGGGCCCTGTGCTTGGCGGGGCGGCCGTTGGCGCTGCGGCCGGTGCCGTTGGGGGCGCCATCGTCGGCGCGCCCGGCGTGGGGGCCGCCGCCGGCGCTGCGGCAGGCGCCGTGGTTGGCGCCGCCTCCGGCGCCAAAGGTGGGCCCTATTACGCCGGCCCCGCCTATGCGCCCGGCCCCGTGGTGATCATCGATCGCCCACGCTATCGGCCGCGGTACCGCTATCGCTATCGCCCCTGGCGCCGGCATCGCCGCTACTACCACTACTGAGGCCTGGCGGCACTGCGCCCCGGCCCCGCGGGCTCTGTAGCCTCGCCTCGTTTTAGGTTGCGACTTAACAGCCTGACGTAGACGTCAGGCATGGACGGACGGGCTTCTCGTCGCACTCTTGTCATCCAGAATGTCCGATCCGGGGAGAGGCAGGATGGCGCGGGACAAGACCGATCAGGGGTGCGACGTGCGGCGGCCCGTCCGAGCGGATCGTGATCCCAACCGCCTGATCCGCCTGGTGGCCACGGGTGCCGGCGATGGGATCGCGGCTGGCTGGCTCCTGCTCCTCGCCATGGTCGAGCTCGATTTTCAGGGTCTCGGCACGCTCGTGAAGGGGACCGAGGATGGGCCCTTCGCGCTCCTCCTGATGGCGAGCTTCTTCGGCGTGACCTTCGGGATGGTCGGCATCGCCTGGCGCGTCATGGTGCTCTTGCCGGACGAGGAGTGAGGCAGCCGGGTGGCGCGCGCGTCCCGGAGACGCTGCCTGAGCCGCCTTTCGAGATCTTAGAGCAGACGGGCTGGAGCCGTCGGCCGGACGGTGGCGCGCTCGGTCCCTGGCGGGCGGGCGTGGTCGACGGCATGCTCTGGCTCCTGCCAAGTCGGATGACGCCGCAAGCCTTTGCTGAGGGCAGTGCGATCTGGCGAGAGGCGATGCTGCCCCTTCCCGGCGGTTCTGCTGGCGCCTATTGGCTCGCCCATGCCCTCCGTCAGGATGTCTGGCGCGCCTATCGCGGGCTGCCGGGCGCGCTGCCGATGGTGGCGGTGAGCGCCGAGCCCCTGCCTGCGACAAATCCGGGCACGGGCCTGGCCGCCCGGCGCGTTCTCCTCGGCATGTTCAGCCCCGGGAGAGGGCAGCTGCCCGGTGAGCGCTTGAGCGCCGTTCTGGAAAACCAAGGGCTCGCCCGACATCTCACCTGGGCCGCGCGCAAGGCAGGCAGCGGGGTGCGCCCCTCTCGAGCGGCACGGCCCGGCGGAACGCCCGCTTGACCGATCCCCGCCATCGCGCAAGAACCGGTTCCAGCCCGTGCAAAACGGCGGCGGTTCGCCGCGCCCCCACCCACACCGCCGGGTCGCGAGGGAGAGCCCATGTTCGACAAGATCCTGATCGCCAACCGGGGCGAGATTGCCTGCCGCGTCATCAAGACTGCGCGGCGCCTCGGGATCGGGACCGTCGCGGTCTATTCGGATGCGGATGCCGATGCGCTGCATGTGCGCATGGCGGATGAGGCGGTGCATCTGGGCCCGCCGCCGGCGGCCGAGAGCTACCTGCTGATCGACAAGATCGTGGAGGCCTGCCGGGCCACTGGCGCGCAGGCGGTGCATCCGGGCTATGGGTTTCTCTCGGAGAACGCGGCGTTTCCGGAGGCGCTGGCAGCGGCCGGCGTCGCCTTCATCGGCCCGCCCAAGGGCGCGATCGAGGCGATGGGCGACAAGATCACCTCCAAGAAGCTCGCCGCCGAGGCTGGCGTCAGCACCGTGCCGGGCGTCATGGGGCTGATCGAGGACGCCGATGAGGCGGTGAAGATCGCCGGCGAGATCGGCTATCCGGTGATGATCAAGGCCTCCGCAGGCGGCGGCGGCAAGGGCATGCGCATCGCCTGGAACGAGGCGGAGGCACGCGAGGGCTTTCAGAGCTCGAAGAACGAGGCCAAGGCGAGCTTCGGCGACGACCGGATCTTTATCGAGAAGTTCGTCACCACGCCCCGCCATATCGAGATCCAGGTGCTCGGCGACAGCCATGGCAATGTCGTCTACCTCGGTGAGCGCGAATGCTCGATCCAGCGACGGAACCAGAAGGTGATCGAGGAGGCGCCCTCGCCCTTCCTCGATGCCGAGACGCGGCGGGCGATGGGCGAGCAGTCCGTCGCGCTGGCCAAGGCGGTTGATTACGCCTCCGCCGGAACGGTCGAGTTCATCGTCGACGCCGAGCGCAACTTCTATTTCCTCGAGATGAACACGCGGCTGCAGGTGGAGCATCCGGTGACCGAGCTGATCACCGGGATCGACCTGGTCGAGCAGATGATCCGGGTGGCGGCTGGTGAGAAGCTGCCCTTCGCCCAATCCGACATCCGGCTTGATGGCTGGGCCATGGAGAGCCGGCTCTACGCCGAGGATCCCTATCGCGGGTTCTTGCCCTCGATTGGCCGGCTGACCCGCTATCGCCCGCCTGCAGAGACGGCTGAGTATCGCCCCGGCACGCGGCCGACGGCGGCGGTTGTGCGCAATGATACGGGCGTGGAAGAGGGCGGTGAGATCAGCCGCTTCTACGACCCGATGATCGCGAAACTCTGCACCTGGGGCCCGGACCGTGCGGCCGCCATCGAGGGGCAGCGCCAAGCGCTCGACGCCTTCGAGGTGGAGGGGATCGGGCACAACCTGCCGTTCCTCGCGGCCGTCTACGACCATCCCCGCTTCACCTCGGGCGAGATCTCGACCGCCTTCATCGCCGAGGAGTATCCGGAGGGTTTCTCGGGCACGATTCTGCCGGACGAGACGCTCGGGAAGATCGCCAAGATGTGCGCCATGATGCAGTACGTCCGCGATTTCCGTGCGCTGCAGGTGAGCGGGCAGCTGCGACGCCAGACCGCGGACATCGACCGGCCCTATCTCGTGGAGATCGGCGGTCAGCAGCACCGGTTCGAGGCCATCACCGAGCCGCCGTCCTTCTACCACCTGTCATCCTCGCCGGAGACCGTCGAATACATCCACACGATGACCGATGGGGAGACGGCGGTGGAGGGCCATCTCGCCTGGAAGCCCGGTGCGACGCTCGCCCGTCTGCATGGGGAGCCGCGTCGCGAAGGAGAGCCCACCTCCTACATGGAATGGGATGGCCCCGTGGAGATGGTGCTGAAGGTCGAACAGCGCACGGAAGGGTTCCGGATCCGCTATCGTGGTGCCGATCTGGAGGTGACCGTGCGCAGCCCGAGGACGACGGAACTGGCGGGGCTGATGCCGGAGAAGGTCGCCGCCGATACCTCCAAGATGCTGCTCTGTCCGATGCCGGGCGTCGTGGTCTCCCTCGCCGTTGCTGAGGGCGAAGAGGTGCAGGAGGGCCAGGCGCTCGCCACCATCGAGGCCATGAAGATGGAGAACGTCCTGCGCGCTGAGCGCAAGGCCACGGTCAAGAAGATCAACGCCGAGCCTGGGGCGTCGCTGGCCGTCGACGATGTGATCATGGAGTTCGAGTGAGCGGCAGCGACGAGCGAGGTCCCGGGTCAAGCCCGGGACCTGCCGCGGGCGATGCGCATGACGGCGGAGAGCGGGGCTCGCTTGCAGCCCTCGCGGCGCTGCGCTTCGGCGCCGGGTTCGTCGAGGGCGAGGCGGGTCTGACTGCGTCGAGCCGAGCCGCGCTTGGCCGGCTTCTGGATCGCCGGGCTTGTCGGCGCTTTCGGCGCGAACCGATCGACCCGGCGCTGATGCGGCTGGTGCTGGCTACAGGTTTTGCGGCGCCCTCCAAGTCGGACCTCCAGCAGGCGGACGTGGTCTGGGTGCGCGATCCGGCGATCCGGGCCGAGGTGACGAAGGGCTGCGGGGACTGGGTCGTCGATCCGGAGACGGGGCCGGCGGAGATCCTGGTCGTCTGCGGCAATGGCGCGCGGTTTGCCGCGCTCTTCGAGGGTGGCGGTTTTCCGAACGACCATTTCGACGCGCTGTTCAACGCGACGGGCGATGCGGCGATCCTGCTCAGCGCGCTGGTCTCGGCGGCCGCGCTGGCGGGGCTTGGATCCTGTCCGATCAGTGTGATCCGCAACCGGGCGGCAGCGGTGGCTGAGGCGCTGGGCCTGCCCGACCGGGTCTTTCCATTTGCGGGCTTGGCGCTCGGCTGGCCGCTTGAGCCTCAGGCCCCGGTCAGCGCGCGTCTGGGGCCGCAGGGGGCGCTCCATATCGACCGCTTCGATGCGGCAGGTCAGGCGGCGGCGGTGGCGGCCTATGATGCCCGTCGCGCGGATCGACAGACCGGGAGCGACGGGCAGCCCTTTGTCTGGTCGACCGCCAAGCGGCGCCAGTATGGCGTCGCTCAACGGACGGATTTTGGGGCGTTTCTGCGCGCCCGCGGCTTCAAGATGGAGTGAGCCGCGGGCGCTGAGCCGGCCTCAGAACCGCTCCGCGCGATTGATCCGGCCATTGCGCCCGCCGATGCGGAAGAGGAAGGGGTTGCCATTGCGCAACGCGCTCACGCGCCATCCCTTGCGGCCTTCCTCGATCTGGATCCGGCGGAAGCCGCGATCACGCAGCGACCGGCGGATCTCGCGGGGATAGTAGCCGACGAATTGTCCTTCGAGCCGGCGCTCGATCCGCTCCTCGCGAAAGGCGCGGCCCTGGTGCGGATAGGGATAGGGCTTCTCGATCACCACTGGTGCGCCGAAGAAGAGCCGGAAGGCAGAATCGACGGCTGCCTGCTTGGCCACGTCGCGCCGCACTTCGCGGCGGACCTCACGGCGCACTTCACGCCGGAACTCCCGCTCTGCCTGGCGCCGCGCCTCGCGCTCCGTCTGCCGCCGTGCCTCCTGACGGGCCTCTCGCCGTATCTCCTGACGGGCTTGGCGCTCTGCCTCGCGTCGGGCTTCCTGGCGCGCTTCGCGGCGCACCTCCCGCCGGACATCTTCGCGGATATCGCGCTGCACCGCGCGACCCTGGCGGCCGTCGCGCCCTTGGTGGGTCTCATAGGGGTAGGGCACGTTGTGGTACTCGCGCTCCACCTGCACTGGACGCCGGTTCTCGTCATCAGGCTCGGCCTGCACCGGGCTCGGCGCGATCTGGACGGCAAAGCCGGCGATCAGAGCGGCCGGCAGAGTGAGGGTGCGGATCATGACGATCTCCTCTCGTTGCGTTCGGAGAGTGCAACGTGGGGAGTGGATATGTCCGTCAGAGGTGGCCTTCACGAAAGACTGTCGCGCCGTGTGCGCCGGAAAGGCGGTGCTGAACCGTAGCGGTCGCCCAAGACGCGCGCAGGCGCGCCCTAGCCCTCGCCCATCTCGATGATGCGCATCGGCATGGTGTCGATCAGATCGTTGAGGAGCTGGGGGTCAACGACGCGGTCGGCGCGCAGTTTCTCGCCACCGTCTTTGCCGACGAGGATCACGGTGAAGCCATCGGGCCGGAAGCGGCGGGCCAGCGGCGTTGGCGTACCACCGAGGCTCGCGTCCACGATCACCACGTTTTCGCGCTCCCGAAGCGCGGGCGCATCGGCGCGAAAGGCCTCGAGCTGTTCGGTGAGCCTTGGATCATTGGCCTCGGCGAAGATCAGGATCGGCCGGGCCTGCCAGCGATATGCGGTCAGCCGGGCGTCCAAATCGGCAGCATCGACCGGCCAGATATCGGGCGCGATGGCGATCAACGCGGCGGTCATCGTGCTGAGCATGAGCAATTCTCCTCTGAACCCTAAGCTGCGATGCGATGCCCGATGCGCCAAGGCATGAGCGCGGCATCGCGTTCCAAGGGGCGGCACAGGCTTGCAATCGGCGCTACACTGCCCATGAAAGGCGCATACGGACGACAGGAGGATGCCATGGCCGAGAAGATGGACGACTGGCGCGCGCTCGCTGAGAAAGAGCTCAAGGGACGCTCGTCGGATGAGCTCGTCTGGAACACGGTCGAGGGCATCGCGGTGAAGCCGCTCTACACGGAGGAGGACCTCGCGGGCCTCTCGCATCTCGGCACGTTGCCGGGGCTGCCGCCCTTCACCCGGGGCCCCCGCGCGACGATGTATGCCGGGCGCCCCTGGACGCTGCGCCAGTATGCGGGTTTCTCCACGGCCGAGGAGAGCAACGCCTTTTATCGCCGCAACCTCGCGGCCGGGCAGATGGGTGTCTCCGTCGCCTTCGATCTCGCCACCCACCGCGGCTATGACAGTGACCACCCGCGCGTCGAAGGCGATGTGGGCAAGGCGGGCGTGGCCATCGACAGCGTCGAGGACATGAAGATCCTGTTCGACGGGATCCCGCTCGAGAAGATGTCCGTCTCGATGACCATGAACGGCGCCATCATCCCGGTGCTCGCCTGTTTCAT
>JBCCLX010000193.1:0-7971 GCA_039026635.1 Pseudomonadota bacterium | reverse complement strand
CTGCGCGGTCCGGCGACCCTTCGAACCTGACCCGGGTGATACCGGCGTAGGGAGCAGGACGGGCAGCGCTGTGCTGGCCCGTCCCGGTCGCATGGCGCGGCCGTCCTCCGCCTCTTCCCCGATCCACCGATGCGGCGCCGTAACGGCGTTGCGTGAGCGACGAGGAATGCCATGACAATCGAGACCCGACCTTTTCGTATCGCCCGGCGCGCGGCGCAGGGGGCGCTTGCCGCCCTCCTGCTGGGCTTTGCGCCGATGCCGGCGACTGCTGCGGACAAGATCACGCTGCTGCTCGACTGGTTCATCAACCCCGATCATGGACCGATCATCCTCGCCGAGGAGCTGGGGCTCTTCGAGGCGCAGGGGCTCGAGGTCGAGGTGATCGCGCCGGCCGATCCGTCGGAGCCGCCCAAGATGGTGGCCGCGGGCCGCGCGGATCTGGCGATCAGCTATCAGACGCAGCTGCATCTGCAGGTGGCCGAGGGGCTGCCGGTGGCCTGGGTGGGCACGCTGGTGGCGACGCCGCTCAACTGCCTGCTGGTGATGGAGGAGGGGCCGATCCAGGACATCTCGGACCTGAAGGGGGGCACGATCGGCTTCTCGGTCGCGGGTGTCGAGAAGTCGCTTCTCAAGGCGATCCTGGCCGATCATGGCGTGGCGCTCGAGGATGTGCGGCTCGTCAACGTCAACTTCTCGCTGGCGCCCGCGCTGATGACCGGCCAGGTCGATGCGGTGATCGGCGCCTATCGCAATTTCGAGCTCAATCAGATGGAGATCGAGGGCGAGAAGGGGCGCTGCTTCTATGTGGAGGAAGAGGGCCTGCCGGCGCATGACGAGCTGATCTATGTGGCCAATGTGGCGGCGGCGGAGGATCCGGCGGCGAAGGACCGGATCAAGCGGTTCCTGCGCGCGGTCGAGGATGCGACGCAATACATCGTCAACCACCCGGAGGAGAGCTGGCAGATCTTCAAGGGCACGAGTGCGGAGCTCGATGATGCGCTGAATGCCAAGGCCTGGCCCGACACGATCCCGCGCTTTGCGTTGCGCCCGGGCGCGCTGGATGCGGGGCGCTACGAGCGGTTTGACGCCTTCATGCTGGAAACGGGGCTGATCGAGGCGCGCAACCCGACGGGGCGCCTGCTCCTGAATGTCTACGAGTGAGGGCGTCGACGAGTGAGGGTGCGGCGCCCGGCATCCGCATCGAGGGCCGGTTGGTCTTCGGTGAGGATGGGGGCGCGCGCGGTGCCAAGGGTGGGGGCCTGGTCGGCGGCCTGGGCGGCGGCGTGAGCGGGGCTCTGGGCACGGTCGAGGGGATCGATCTGGCGCTGGCACCCGGAGAGTGGAGCTGCCTGCTCGGCCCCTCGGGCATCGGCAAATCGACGCTTCTGCGGCTGATCGCGGGGCTGCCCGCCGGGGGGCGGCTCGAGGGGCGGATCGCCGCGAGCGATGGGCGGCCGCTCGAGGGGCGGCTGGCTTATATGGCGCAGTCGGACCTGCTCGTGCCCTGGCTCGATGTGCTCGGCAATGTGACCCTGGGCGCGCGGTTGCGGGGCGAGCCGGTGGATCGGGAGCGGGCGGAGGCGATGGTCGCGCGCGTCGGGCTCTCGGGTCGGGCGGGGGCGCGACCGCCGGCGCTCTCGGGCGGGCAACGCCAACGCGTGGCGCTGGCGCGGACGCTGATGGAGGATCGCCCGGTCGCGCTTTTGGACGAGCCGTTCTCCGCGCTCGATGCGCGCACCCGGGCGGAGATGCAGGAGCTGGCCTTCGAGGCGCTCGCGGGGCGCACGGTCCTGATCGTGACCCATGAGCCGGCGGAGGCGGTGCGGCTTGGTGCGGCGGTTTGGTTGATGACGGAGGCCGGGCTCGAGAGCGCGGGTCTGCCCCCCGGGCTGTCTTCTGGCCGGCCGATCCGGGACCCGGCCGATCCGGATGTCTTGGCCGCCGGGGCGGCGCTCCTGACGCGGTTGCGCGACCCTGCGCGCCGTGTGGTCTCGGAGCGCGTAGGATGACGGCGTCGGGTGTGCGGGATGAGCGGACGCCAGGGCCAGGGCCAGGACCGGGGGCTATGGTGGCTAATGCGGCTTTGGCCGCGGTGGGCTTTGTCGCGCTCTGGCAGGGGATCGTCTGGGCGACGGATGTGACGCCCTTTATCCTGCCCGGGCCGGGTAAGGTGGCCGAGGCGCTGTGGACCTCGCGCGGGCTGATCGCCGAGAACGCGGTGATCACGGGCATCGAGGTCGTCGTGGGGCTCACGCTGGGGGCCGTGCTGGGGGCGCTGACGGCGCTGTCCCTCGCCATGAGCCCGCGGGCGGCGCGGTTCTCGCTGCCGCTCTTGGTGTTCAGCCAGGCGGTGCCCTATTTCGCGCTGGCCCCCATCCTGGCGCTCTGGCTGGGCTTCGGGATGGCCTCGAAGATCGCCATGGCGGTGCTGATCATCTTCTTCCCCGTCACCTCGGCCTTCTACGACGGGCTGATGCGGACCGATCCGGGGCTGCTTGACCTGGCGCGCGTGATGGGGGCGCGGGAGCGGGCAGTGCTCTTGCGCCTGCGGGTGCCAGCGGCGCTGCCGGCCTTTGCCTCCGGCCTGAGGCTCGGGGCGGTCTATGCGCCGATCGGGGCCGTGGTGGGCGAATGGGTCGGCGGGGCCTCCGGCGGGCTTGGGTACCTCATGCTCTTGGCCAATGGGCGGGCGAAAGTCGATTTGATGTTCGCCGGTCTGATCGTTCTCGCGGTCTTCACCGTGCTTCTCTACGCCGCCGTCAGCCGGGCCGGGCGCGTTTTGGAGGATTGGGCCGAAGGGCGCTGAAGCGCGTTTTGGGGGCTGGCGTTTTGGGGCGGGCTGGTGGACGCCCCGGCCTCGCAGGCTGCGCCTGCTCAGCGGCCCGCCCACCAGCCGCGCCCCCCGAACGCGCCCCCCGAACGCATCCCCCAGTCGCGTCCCCCAGTCGCGTCCCCAGCTTGGCTCCATCGGGGCTCGAGGCTTGGTGTGGGCGCGTCTGACGCATGGCTCGCCCGGGCTTCTGGGCAATGGTCTCTTTGCGGGACAGGATCATGCTGTCATGTTGTCAAGCGGAAGGGCTTGCCGGCAGCCGGAAGGAGTGGGCCCGTGACCTAGGGGAGCGCGCCGATGTTGATCGCCACCACCGAGACCTTGGAGAGCCGCCTGGAGGAGGTGCGCCAGACCGCCGAGGCGCGGCTGGAGCCCGGGGAGGCGGCGGCCTTCCTGCAGGGGCTGGCGGCGATGCATGCGAGTGCCCCGCGCGAGGAGTTGGCCGCGCAGACGGCGCAGGAGCTTTATGGGGCGGCGCTGGCGCTCTGGAAATTCTCGGCCGAGCGCAAGCCGGGGCGGGCCAAGCTGCGCGTCTACAACCCGCGCATGGCCGAGCATGGCTGGACCTCGCGGCACACGATCGTGGAGATCATCAACGACGACATGCCTTTTCTGGTCGACAGCACCGCGGTGTTGATGGCTGATCACGGGCACGGCATTCATGCACTGATCCATCCGATGCTGAGCGTCGAGCGCGACGAGACCGGGCGGCGCAAGGGGCTGGGCGTGCCAGGCGCCGAGGGGGTGCTGAACGAGAGCGTGATCCAGCTCCAGATCGACCAGATCGGCGATCCCGAGGCGCTGGAGGCGCTGCGGGCGGGGCTTGAACAGCTTTTCGTGGAGATCGGCCTGGCGGTGCGCGACTGGCGGGCGATGGTGGCGCGCCTGACCGAGACGGCGGAGACGCTGCAGGCCACGGCTACAACGACAGGAGGCACAGCCACGGGCGGGGGCACGGGCACGGGCGGGGGCACGGGCCAGGGCGCGGGCACGGGGCCGGAAAGCGTCATCGAGGGCGTGACCGAGAGCGTCGCTTTCCTGGAATGGCTGGGCGACAACCATTTCACCTTCCTGGGCTGCCGGGCGTTTCGGCTGGATGGCGAGGCCTTCCATCCGGTGGCCGACAGCGGGCTTGGGCTGCTCTCGGATCCGGACTTCACCGTGATGCGCGACCATGAGGGTCATTTCGCCCATTGGACGCCGGATGTGGCGGATGTGACCGCCGATCCCCATCCGCTCCTGATCATCAAGGCGAACCGGCGCTCCACGATCCATCGGGGCACGCATTTCGATGTGGTGGCGGTCAAGCAATATGGCGCCGATGGCAGTGTTCTGGGCGAGCAGGTCTTCGTCGGCCTTTTCACCTCGGCGGCCTACAACCGCTCGCCCCATGAGATCCCGATGCTGAGCGAGAAGATGGCGCGGGTCATCGCGCGTGCGGGCTTTCGACCCTCGAGCCATGACGGCAAGGCGCTCGACAATGTGCTCGAGACCTATCCGCGCGACGAGCTGTTCCAGTCGACGGACGATCAGCTCTTCGAGAGTGCGATGGGGGTGCTGCATCTGGCGACCCGGCCGCGGCCGCGGCTTTTCATGCGGCCCGACCGGTTCCAGCGCTTTGTGTCCTGCATCGTCTATGTGCCGCGGGAGCGGTATACGACCGAGCTGCGCATGAAGATCGGCGATGTGATCTGCGAGGCGGTGGCCGGGCGCGTGGCTTCCTGGGAGCCGAGCTTCGATCTCGAGGCCATGGCGCGGGTGCATTTCGTGATCGCGCTGACGGGCGGCGGGGGCGTGCCGGACTACGATGTGGCCGAGCTGGAGCATGCGGTCATCGAGATGACGCGGTCCTGGTCGGATCGGCTCTCGGACACGCTGATCGAGCGCGAGGGGGAGGTGGCGGGCAATCGGCTGCAGCGCCGTTTCGCCACGGCCTTTCCGGCGAGCTATCGCGACGAGGTGCCGGTCGACACCGCTGCGGGGGATATCGAGAAGCTCGATGTGCTCACCGAGGAGGCGCCGCTCTCGCTGCATTTCTACCGCCGGCTCGAGGATGCCGACGACTGGGTGCGCTTCAAGATCTATCACCGGGGCGGGGCCGTGCCGCTGTCGGATTGTCTGCCGATGCTCGAGAACATGGGCTTTCGGGTGATCGCGGAGCATCCCTATCGCATCGATTGTGCGGACTGCGCGCTGTTCCTGCATGACTTCGAGATGCGCTCGGCCACGGGGGTGGCCATCGATCTCTCGAAATCGAAGACGCGGGTGAAGCTGGAGGAGGGGTTCGCGGCCGTTTGGGAGGGCCGGGCAGAGGATGATCCGCTCAACCGGCTGATCCTGCTGGCGGGGCTCGGCCATCGCGATGTGAGCGTGCTGCGCGCCTATAGCCGGTTCCTGCGCCAGGTGCGGATGCCCTACTCCATCGACTATATGGAGGACGCCTTCGCCGAGTATCCGGAGATCGCGCGGCTCCTGATGCGTGTCTTCCTGGCGCGCTTCGATCCGCGCACGGGCGAGGATGCTGAGGCGCGGGCGGCGACGGCAGCGGGCCTGCGGGCCGAGATCGAGGGGGCGCTCGATGCGGTGCCGAGCCTTGATGTGGACCGGATCCTGCGGCGTTTCCTGAATGCGATCGAGGCGACGCTGCGCACGAATGCCTTCCAGGAGGAGGGTGGCGCGCTGAAGCCGTATCTCTCGTTCAAGTTCGACTGTGCAGCGCTCGATGAGCTGCCCCTGCCGCGGCCTTGGCGGGAGATTTTCGTCTTCGCGCCTTGGGTCGAGGGGGTGCACCTGCGGGGCGGGCCGGTGGCGCGTGGGGGCCTGCGTTGGTCGGACCGCAAGGAGGATTATCGGACGGAAGTGCTGGGTCTCGTGAAGGCGCAGCAGGTGAAGAACGCGGTCATTGTGCCCGTGGGCTCGAAGGGCGGGTTCCTGCCCAAGAAGCTGCCCGTGGCCGGCGGGCGCGAGGCGGTGCAGGCGGAGGCGATCCGCTGCTACCGGACCTTCCTGTCGGGTCTCCTCGATATCACCGACAATCTGGTGCAGGGCGCGGTGATCGCGCCGGGGGCGACCGTGCGCTGGGATCAGGACGATCCCTATCTGGTCGTCGCCGCCGATAAGGGCACGGCGACCTTCTCGGATATCGCGAACGGGCTGGCCGCTGATTATGGCTTCTGGCTCGACGACGCTTTCGCCTCCGGCGGCTCCAACGGCTACGATCACAAGGGCATGGGGATCACCGCGCGCGGCGCTTGGGAGGCGGTGAAGCGGCATTTCCGGGAGCTGGGTCATGACACCCAGAGCGCGCCCTTCACGGCCATGGGCTGCGGGGACATGTCGGGCGATGTGTTCGGCAACGGCATGCTGCTCTCGGACCAGATCCGGCTGCAGGCGGCCTTTGATCACCGGGACATCTTCCTCGATCCCGACCCTGATCCGGCGCCGACCTTCGTGGAGCGCAAGCGGCTTTTCGAGATGGGGCGGTCGAGCTGGCAGGACTATGACAAGAGCCTGATCAGCGCGGGCGGGGGCGTGTTCTCGCGCGCCTCGAAATCGATCCAGCTTACGCCCGAGATCCGCGCGATGCTGGATATCGAAGCCGAGAAAGTGACGCCCAATGAGCTGATCCGCGCGATCTGCGGGGCGCGGACGGATCTGTTCTGGTTCGGGGGCATCGGGACGTACATCAAGGCCGCGGATGAGACGGCGGCCGATGTGGGCGATCGGGGCAATGATGCGATCCGGGTGGATGCGGGCGAGGTGCGGGCGCGGGTGATCGGCGAGGGCGCGAACCTCGGCGTCACGCAACGCGGGCGCATCGCGCTCTCCCGCGCGGGCGTGAAGATCAACAGTGATGCGGTGGATAACTCCGCCGGCGTCGACTGCTCGGACCATGAGGTCAACATCAAGATCGCGCTCGGCTCGGTGGTTCAGGCGGGCGATATGACCGAGAAGCAGCGCAATGCGCTTCTGGCCGAGATGACCGATCCGGTGGCGGAGCTGGTGCTGCGCACGAACATCACCCAGACCAACGCCATCAGCATGGCCGAGGCGCGGGCGGTGGCGCTTTTCGAGGAGCAGGTGCGCTTCATGCGGGCGCTGGAGGCGCGGGGCCTTTTGAACCGTGCCGTCGAGCTTCTGCCCGACGACGAGGCGCTGGAGGAGCGGCAGGCGGCGGGCGAGGGGCTGACGCGGCCCGAGATCTCGGTGCTGCTGGCCTATGCCAAGATCACGCTCTTCGACGAGATCGTGGCGAGCCCTGCGCCGGACGATCCGGCGCTGGAGACGCTTTTGATCGCCTATTTCCCCGAGGCGCTGGCGGGCCCCCATCGCGAGGCGGTGCTCGGCCATCAGCTTCGCCGCGAGATCATCGCCACGGTCATGGCCAATATCGTGATCAACGAGGCGGGCTTCAGCCGCGTGGCGGGCATGCGGGAGGAGACGGGGGCGAGCACGGGCGAGCTGGTCGAGGCCTTCTTCGCGGCCCGTGCGATCATGGGCATCGGGGCGCTGAAGGACGAGATCGAGGCGCTGGACAATCAGGTGCCGGCGGCGCTGCAGACCGAGATGCATCTGCTGATCGCCGATGTGATGCAGACCCAGATGGCCTGCCTTCTGGCGCGACCCTCCGAGCTCGATACCGGGCAGCTCGTGGGGCTCTACGGTCCTGGCTTTGCGCGGATTGCCGAAGCGGTGCCGGGGCTTTTGGCGGATTACTCCAAGGGCCGGTTCGAGGCCTCGCGCGACCGGCTGACGGGGGCGGGGGTGCCCGAAGAGCTGGCCGGTCGGATCGCGGTGCTCGAATTCCTCGGCGGCGCGCTCGACATCGTGGATGTGGCGACGCGGCTCGACCGCGATGTGGGGGCCGTCGCCGAGACTTATTTTGCCGCCGGCAGCCGCTTCGGGCTCGACTGGCTGCGGACCATGGCGCGCGGGCTCGAGGCCTCGGACCACTGGGAGCAGATCGCGCTTGGCCGGCTCATCTCGGATCTGCGGGCGCAGCAGAGCGAGATCGCGGCTGCGGCCTTGGCGCTGGGCGAGGGGGGCTGTGGGGCCGATGCGGTCTCGACCTGGGCCTCGGCCAAGGCGGAGGATGCGGCCCGGGCGGATAAGTTGATGGCCGAGTTCCGGAGCGGTGCGGG
>JBCCLX010000192.1:0-7986 GCA_039026635.1 Pseudomonadota bacterium | reverse complement strand
CGGGTTCCCTGGCAGGACCGGCAGACGGCAGGAACGGCGGAAGACGGCGGTGCGGATCAGCGCGTTGTGCCCCCAGTAGGGCCCGCAGTCGCCCTGCCACCAAGCGGCCCCCATGGTGAAGCTGCGCATTCCATGGCGCATGCCGAACTGAAAGAGCCGCGCGAAGAGGCTTTCCGACGGCAGGCCGGTGGCCAGCGTCTGCAGAATGCCGATCTTCGGATGCGCCTCCATGATGCGCACGAGGCGCAGGATGGCATCGGCGGTCATCAGGCTGTCGCTGTCGAGCGGCAGGTAGAACGGGTAATCGCGCCCCTGGTTCATCAGGAAGTCACGCACATTGCCGGCCTTGTAGCCCGTGTTCTTGTCACGGCGCCGATAATGAACCTGCGCGCCGCCCAGCCGTCCGCGCAGGCGCTCGAATATCCGCTCTTCCGTCTCCGCGATCGCCGGATCGGTCGTGTCGGAGAGGAAGTAGAAGTCGAAGAGATGGCCATAGCCGCTCTCATCCAGCGACCGGCGCATCTCGATCATCTTGGCGAAGGAGGCCGTCGGATCCTCGTTGCGGATCGTCATGGCCACGGCCGTGCGCATGCGCACCGGCGCATCGCCTGTCGCCGCCGCCATATGTGGCGCCACTGCAAGGACCCCGTCTCGCCGACCGTGCAGCAGCCAAAGCCCAAGGACGGCGTTCGCCATCCCCATCACCGTCCAGGGCGCGCCCAACAGGAACATCGCCAGGATCACACATTCTGTGAGGACAAAACCGCCGGCGGCAAAGACGGAGAAAATCCCCGCCGACAGCCCCGCAAACATCACCGCGCAAAGCACCAAGAACAGCGTCCGCCGCCGCGCGAGCATCGCGCGCGGTTGCAGGCCCGCAGGCGTCAGCCCACGGTCCGGATCGGGGCTCAGGCCCGCGATTGCGTCTGTGGTTGTCACACCCGGTGTCGCCATGGCGTCAGGTATCCCTTGCGTGAGAAGGCGTCGGCGCGCGATGTGCGGCGCCGAAGCCCGATTTCAACGGAAGCGTCTGATGGCGGAAAGCACCGAAGCCCTTTGGTACACCGGCCCCGGCACCGCCGAGATACGTCCCACTCCCCTGCCCGCGATGGCCGATGGCCTGGTCGAAATCGAGACCGTCGCGAGCCTCCTCAGCCGCGGAACCGAGCGGCTGGTCTTTGAAGGACGTGTGCCCGAGAGCGAGCACGTCCGGATGCGCGCACCGCTCCAGGACGGCGCGTTCCCCTTCCCCGTGAAGTACGGCTATGCCGCCGCGGGACGCGTGACGGCAGGACCCGAGAGCCTCCTCGGCCGAGATGTCTTCACGCTGGCACCCCATCAGCGGCGCCTCCGTGTGCCTGAAACCATGGCACTGCCCCTGCCCGAGGGGGTCACGGCACGCTCAGCAGTGCTCGCCGCAAATGTAGAGACCGCGCTAAACGCAACCTGGGACGCGGAAATTCCGCCTGGCGCACATGTGCTTGTTGTGGGCCTCGGGCTTGTGGGCTTACTCGTCACCGCTGTCCTCTCTCGGCGCGCCGACATCCGGACCACCGCCACAGATCTGTTACAGGAGCGCGCGGTGATCGCTGAACGCTTTTCCGTGAACTTTGCGACAGCTTCCACGCCACCCCCACCCGGCTCCGTCGATCTCGCCTTTCACACCAGCGCGAGCGCAGCCGGCCTTACCCTCGCGCTCAACGCCCTGCGCTTCGAAGGCACGGTCATCGAACTCTCCTGGTACGGCGCCGAACCCGTGCCTGTGCCTCTGGGTGGTGCTTTTCACTCACAAAGGTTCACAATCAAGTCGAGCCAAGTGGGCCATGTGGCGCCCTCTCGTCGCGCTACTGTGACGCACCGTGATCGGCTGGCGCGCGCGCTGGCGCTCTGCGCGGACCCGCGGCTCGAGGCTGTTGTGTCGGAGGAAGTGGATTTCTCGGCGCTTCCAGGGCAGATTTCGCGCTTGCTGGCCCCGGGCGCACCCGGTATCGCCACGCGAATTCGCTACTGACGGGTGCCCAGGCTCCCGTCGCCCTGCTAAGGAGACGCCATGTATGCCGTCGAAGTGCGCGAGCACATCATGATCGCCCATTCTATCCCGGGTGAGGTCTTCGGCCCGGCTCAGAAGCTCCACGGCGCGACCTATGTCATCGATCTCTGCTTCATGCGCGAAGAACTGACAGAGGACGCGATCGTGGTCGATATCGGCCGCGCTCATGACGCGCTGAAGGCCGTGCTCGGGCCGATCAACTACGCCAATCTCGACACGCTGCCGCAGTTTGCCGGCCAAAAGACCACCACCGAGTTCCTCTGCCGCCACGTCTTCGACGCCATGGCCACAGCCGCGCGGGCCGGCGACCTGGGCCCGGGCGGGGATGGCATCACCCGCCTGCGCGTGACGCTCAATGAGAGCCATGTCGCGCGCGCCTGGTACGAAGGCGAGATTTGAGGGCGCGCCTGTGAAGACCGCGCTCCTTGCCATTCCCGGTCGCCTCACGACGCCTACGGGCGGCTATGCCTATGCCCGCGCCCTGCTCGACGGGACGGATCCACGACGGGCGCTGTCCAACGGGCTACGGCCCGCGCTGCAGCTGGCCCATTGGCCGCTCCCCGAGCTCGGGCTCGCGCCGAGCGAGGCGCTCCTCGACGAGGTGGGTGATCGTCTGGCATCGGCCCCCGCGGGCTGGCCCGTCCTGATTGACGGCCTCGCCCTCGGCGTGCTGCCGCCCGCCGTTCTGGCCCGACATGCCGGTCCGCTCGCAGCGCTCGTCCACCATCCGCTGGCCCTCGAGACCGGCCTGTCGCCCCACGACACGGCCCGGCTGGCGGAGAGCGAGCGCCGCGCGCTCGGCGCGGTCGATGCCGTGATCTGCACCTCTGAGACGACAGCGCAAACACTGGTGGCTGATTACGCGATCGATCGAGCGCGTCTGACCGTGGCCTTGCCGGGCATCCGCAAGCCAGGTGCGACACGGCCCGCGATCCGCGCACCGGGGCCCGTGAGACTGATCGCGGTCGGCTCTCTGGTCCCGCGAAAGGGTCATGACCTGTTGATCGCAGCGCTCGCACCGCTGGCCAGCCTGTCTTGGACCTTGACCATCATTGGAGACGATACGCGCGATCCGGCCCATGCCGAGGCGCTCCGTGCCGCGGCGGAGGCCGCTGGCCTGACGGATCGGATCCGCTTTCTGGGTGCGACGGATGGAGAGACAGTGACCGCATTGCTGGCTGCCGCCGATCTGTTTGTCTCAGCGTCGCACTACGAGGGCTTCGGGATGGCACCCGCGGAGGCCGTGGCGGCCGGCCTGCCCGTGCTCTGCACCGAAGCAGGCGCGATTGCTGAGGCCACGGCGGGGGCGGCGCAGCTTGTCCCGTCTGGCGATGCGGAGGCCCTGACCGCCGCACTCGCGACCTTGATCGACGATGGCGAGGCGCGAGCAGCCCTCGCGACGGCATCACAGACGGCCGCGCCGACGTTGCCGGACTGGCAGGGCGCGATCCTCGCCGTCACGGCCGCGCTCACGCCCCTCTTTCAGGCAGATCACTCTCAACAGATCATGATCGGAACCGACAGGTGAGTGGCCAATTCGAGGCGCGCTGGCTGGCTCTGCGCGAGGAGGCCGACGCGCGTGCGCGTGACGCCGATCTGGCCGCACGGCTCAGTGCTTTCTTCGAGGGCTGGGCGCCCGGCAGGGCACTCCGTGTCCTCGATCTCGGCGCCGGCGCCGGCAACAACCTGCGCGCGACCTCACAGCTCCTGCCCCAGCCGCAACACTGGCGCCTGGTCGACAGCGATGCCGGGCTGCTGGATGTGGCGCTGGCAAGACTGCCGGAAGGGCTGACGGCGGAACCGGTGCTGGCCGATCTAGCCGATGGCGTGGCGCCTCTGCTCGCCGACCCCACCACTCAGCCCGATCTCGTCACGGCCTCTGCGCTCTTCGATCTCTGCTCCCGCGCCTGGATCGAGCGTTTCGTCGCGGCCGTCTCAGCGCATCGTCTGCCGCTCTACGTCGTGCTCAGCTATGACGGACGGCAGAGCTGGGCGCCGCCCCATCCGCTTGACGAGGTGGTGATCGAGGCCTTCCACCGCGATCAGGGGCGCGACAAAGGCCTCGGGCCCTCGCTGGGGCCGGCCGCTCATGCCGCCCTCGTGACCAGCCTGCGGGCGACCGGCTACACCGTCTTCGAGGCCGAGAGCGACTGGGTGCTTGAGGGCGCGCGCGATGCGGGGCTCATCGGCGCCTTGGCGGCAGGCACGGCCGCCGCCGTGGCCCCCTACATCGGACCACAGGCGGCAGAATGGGGCGCGGCACGGGCACTGGCCGATCCGGTCACGATCGGCCATGGGGATCTTCTCGCCATACCTGCCGGCTGAGAACGGTCCGCCGTTCGGATCGCCGGCTCAATCGAGGGCCGCGATCAAGGCAGCCCGATCCGGCGCATCACGCCGTCTTTCAGCACGAGCCAGTGGCGCAGCGCGGCGCCGATATGCAGGATCACCAGGGCGCCGATCGCCAGGCCGAGGATACCGTGGAGCCGGAAGGCCGCCTCGCTCAGCGCTTTGTCCTTGCCCACGATCCCCGGCAGCTTCGCGTCGAAGAACTCGACCGGGAAACCGCCCGCCGCTGTGCCAACCCAACCGGCGATCGGCATGATGACGAGCATGGCATAGAGCGCGATATGCGTGATCACCGCGATGCGCGCCTGGCCCTCGGGGATGCTGGCGTGCTGGGCGGGCGCGCCGAGCGTGAACCGCAGCGCCACACGCACCGCCATGAGCGCCAGGATCAGCACGCCGGCGGTCTTGTGATACTTATAGATCAAGCCCGTGAGCGGCTGCCCGAAGGTCTCACTCAAGCCCTGAAACCCGAAGTACCAAAGCAATGCACCCCCGGCGAGCGCGCCGAGCACGAGCAGGGCAATCATCCAATGAAGCAGCCGCTGGACGAAAGCGTAGCGATCCACCTCGGTATCGCCGAGGGCAGGAGTGGTGAGGGTCTGCATTAGGCTCTCCCTGAGCTTCAGATGTGGCTTCGAACCGCGTTCGGATCAGCCTGCGGCCGTGTCGGCGGCCGCAGTTCGCGTCATCATCGTCTCTGCCGCAGTACCGCCCGCCGAGGCGCGGCGTCTGCCTACGGCGCAGTCAAAGGCGCAGACGCAGAGCATGTCCCCGTCTGCAAAGCGCATGATGCGCACGCTCGGCCGCAGCGCTTCGTCGAGCTCTGCGATCGGCGCGAGGTTGAGGCCCGTCTTGCCCGAGCCGAGCACGATGGGGGCGAGCATCAAATGCAGCTCGTCGAGCAGCCCGACATCGAGAAAACGCGCCAAGGTCTCGGCCCCACCCTCGACCAGCAAGCGCCGCAGGCCACGCCCCGCGAGCGCGGCGACAACCGCCGAGGGCGCCATCCGGCCCTGAGCGTCGCCCGGCACCACGAGGTGGTCGGCCCCTTCCGGTACCGTGGCGCCCGGCAGGGTGATCACGATCACGGGCGCCCGGTCATCGCGCAGCATGCCGAGATCGGATGGCATACGGCCGCGGGGATCGATCACCACTCGGGCCGGATCCCGACCGATGACATGGCGGCAGGTCAGCTGCGGATCATCGGCAATGGCCGTCCCAACGCCGACAATCACGGCATCGACCCGGGCGCGGATGGCGTGCAGATGGCGCAGCGCCTCTTGGCCGTTGATGTACTTCGAGGCCCCCGTGGGCGTGGCGATCCGCCCGTCGAGCGACTGGCCAAGTTGCCCGACCACCACGCTTGGCAGCGGGCCGGCGGGGCGAGGCGGGCGCGGCAGCTCAAGGCGAGAGAGCGCGAGATCGGCGTCGTAGCGGACCAGATCCCGGCTCCCGAGGGTAGCGCCTGCGGGCATGAGCATCGTCATCGTCTCCGTTCGCAGCGCCGCCCCTGTGCCGGCCAAATCGGCCGGCCGATGGGCATCGTTGCCCCTGGCGGCCGTTGACTTACAGCGACTGCCGGGTTGGGGCAGAGGTAGCGTGCGGGCGAGGTCCAGCAACCGCGAGGGCGGTATCGCGCATCGTCACGCCGCTACCACCCGTTTCTGGCGCTGTGCGCGGTGCGGCGGTCGGGCTCGGACCGCGCCAGGGCTGACGGCGGAACCACGCTGCCGTATAGGCCACGCCGATCAGCAGCGCGCTGCCGCCGATATTGGCCGCCGCCACCGGCAGCATCGTCTCCCCAGTCAGATCCAGGATCCAGCCGAGCGTCACCGCAAGCGGGATCGAAAAGACGAAGACCGCGAGGCTTTGCGTGCCGACCTTGCGGATCACGGGGACCACCGAGAGCCAGGCCGGTCCCAGCACCCAGGCCCGCCCGCGCGGCCCCAGCGCGGCCCAGAGACCGGTCAGGAGCGCGAGCAGATGCAGGATCTGCGGCAGACCCATCCACCGGGCCTCAACGATGGGCACCACCACCAGCAGCGCCCGCTCAAGCCCCGGGAGATAGGCATGGATCTCCTCGACCCAGCCGTAGGGGAAGGTGAGAACGCCGAGGATCGCAGCCCCGATCCCGATCCGCCGCCACGCGAGGGACGGCAGGACGCGGAGCCGGATCGCCCGCGTCAACCGTTCCCCGCCAGGGCCCACCGCCGCCCAGGCCAGATAGGCGATCGACAGGAAGTGCAGGAAGCGGAAGAGGCCGAACCAAGTCTTGGTCCAGAGCGGTCGCGTCGCCTCCCGCGCATCCCAGAAGAAGACGCTGAGCCACCCCTCCGGCAGCCAGCCGGTCAGATAGGCGTAGAACTTGTGCCAGGCGAAGGGCATCGAAAGCAGCACGACGGCAATGGCCAGGCGCACGAGCCAGGGCGAGACCGGCGGGGCCGGGATCCAGCGCATGCCAAAGGCAAAGCCCGTGAAGAAGACGAGCTGCCAGGCAAAGGGGTTGAAGAACCAGGTGCCGTCGCTCCAGGGGAAAGAGGGCAGGTTGAGGAACAAAAGCCCCTCGCCAAGCGGTGCGAGAGCGGCAGCCGGCCCCGTCCAGTCAGGCTCCACCTGCCGTGCGAGGCCCGCCAGCGTCGCCAGAACCCAGAGCCCGATCACCAGGGCCGCAACCCCCAGGCGCCCCCCAAAGCGATAGGCCGCCATGACGACGGGCACGAGGGCAAGGATCACCAGATACATCGGCAGGATATCGAAGAGACCAGGAACGTAGGTGAGGGTCAGCAGACCCAGGATCGCCTCGCCCGTCTCGTTGAAGATCGGCACCAGATAGGGGCGCGCCAGATAATTCCGCCCCTCCTCGCCCAAGCCATAATGCTGGATCGTGAAGGAGATCGTGGCCGCCACCAGGATGATCCCGATGTGACACCAATAGACCTGCCAGATCCGGAAGGCGATGCGCCCGAGCCCGAGCAGAAAGCCGCGCTGGAGAAACACCACGCCGAAGGCCAGCGAGGAGGCAAACCCTGAGCAGAACACGAAAATCTCGGTCGCATCCGAGAAGCCGAAGCGAGCGGGGATCCAGAGTGTCCAAAGATTGCCGGAGATATGGGCGAAGAGGATGATGAACATCGCCATGCCGCGGAAGAAGTCAAGCCGCATGTCCCGCGGCTTCTTCCCCCCAGCCCGCGTCGCCTTGGCGGCCCCGCTCGTCTCGGGCAGAGCGCTCATTCGGCCGCCAGCCCCAGGCCGCCCGCCGATTGGGCGCGGGCGATCGCCTCGCGCCGGCGCGCGGTGAAGCCGTCTTCGGCCCCGCTGCGCGCAGCGCGAGCGGCCAGCTCTTGCTCCGCCTCCCCATGGCGCCCGGCCCGGATCGCCGCCTCGATGGTCAGCCGCGAGAAGACGTCGCGCTGCGCATGGCTGCCGCCAACGCGGCTGAGCGCGGACCGGCTGTCGCGCAGCGCCTCATAGGCCGCGTCATAGGCGCCCGCGCGAAACGCCGTCAGACCGCGAGCACAGGGCAGGCCAGCCAGAGCCGCCACCTCATGCATGTCATGGTCGGCCGCCGCGGCATCCGCCGCGAGCCG
>JBCCLX010000191.1:0-8011 GCA_039026635.1 Pseudomonadota bacterium | reverse complement strand
GCCCCCCCGGGCCGGGGGCTTCCCCGGGCCCCTCCTTCCGCCCCCCCCTTGGGCGTGGCCGGGGTCCCCCCCGGTTATGTTGGCGGCGACCCTCAGGTGCGAGCGGTGGCGTTGATCAGCCGGGCGATTCGGTTTGGGGCTCACCGGTGATGATCGCGGGTTTGCCAGCGGCCTCCTCATCGGCCAGCACTGCATCGAGCCCACGCGCCAGCTTGGCCTGGATGCGCTCCTCCTCCTCGGGCTCTGGCTCGAAGCTCAGCGCCCGACGCCATTGGAAGCGGGCCTCCGTGCGCCGCCCGACCATCCAGAGCGCATCGCCGAAATGATCGTTGATCACGGGATCGACGGGGCGCAACTCCACCGCGCGCTCGAGATGGCGCACGGCATCGTCGAACTCGCCGAGACGGAAATGCACCCAGCCAAGGCTGTCGACGATGTAGCCGTCGTCGGGAAGCTTAGCGACGGCGGTCTCGATCATCTCCTTGGCGCGGTCGATGTTCATACGCAGCTCGACCCAGGAATAGCCGAGGTAGTTGAGCACCTGCGGCTGGTCCGGCTCCATCTCGAGCGCGCGCAGGAAGTCCGCCTCGGCCAGCTCCCAGTTATCCGAGCGCTCGTAGCAGATGCCGCGCTGGTAATAGAGGACCCAGTGGCGATCCTCGATCGGGTCGGTCAGCTGAATGGCCCCATCATAGGCCACGGCGGCCTCGGCAAAGCGCTTTTCGCGGCGCAGGATGTCGCCAAGCGCGAGCTGCGCCTCGACCGAGCGTGGGAAGCGGGCGGTCACCTCGCGCATGGCGATGATCGCGGGTTCGACCCGGCCGGCTTCATGCATCGCATTGGCCCGCCCGATCTGAGCGACCAGCGCTTCGGGTGCGTCCCGTGGCACGCTCTCATAGGCTGCGATCGCGAGATCGTATTGTGCATCCCGGCTGAGCATCTGGGCCATCAGGACCTTGGCATCGGTCAGATCCGGCTCGAGGAAGGTGGCCAGGCGCGCATAGGCGAGCCCGATGATCCGGTTCTGGCCCCGCGTCAGGAGCCCAGAGATGCCGAAGAGCGCCTCAGCCGCGCCGCCGGCTCCGCTGCGCACGACCGGCGGGGGCACCTCGCCCGCCTCAAGGTCCAGGAGCAGCGCTTCGAGCCGCGCATCGCCGAGCGTTTCCCCCAAGCGCGCACGCACGAGGTCGAGCGCCGCCTTCTGCTGCCCCCCGCGCGCCAGCGCTCCGGCGTGGAAGAGCGTCAGCCGATCCGTCGCCTCGCGGAGGCGACCGGTCGTATCCTCAAAGGCGAGGATGGCCGCTGCATCATTGCCCAGCGCCGCTTCGAGGACGCCGAGATGATAGGTCGCCATCATCTCCCCAGCAGCCCCGCCCGTGCCTTGATCCCGCAGCGCTTCCAGCGCCTGGCGCGCCTCGTCATGGTTGCCAAGCGCATAGGACGCCCAGGCCTCGATCAGGTAGCTCACAAAGCTTCCCGTCTCGGCGTTCTGCTCGGCGATCATATCGAGGATGCCCTGCGGATCCTCGGCCTTGAAGGCTTCCGCGGCCATCAGGAGGAGGGCGATCTGGCTCTCCGGCCGCTGCTCCACCAGCTTGCGGGAGAGCGTGATCGCCGTCTCGATCTGGCCGGCGGCGACCTTATGCAGGATCGTACGTTCGAGCAGGACCGCGTTCGACGGATCGGCCGCCAGCGCCTGACCGTAGTAGTGCGCCGCTTCCGCGATATCGAAGCGCCGCGCCGCGTGCTCAGCCGCCAGATAGGGCCCCGCAAGTGCTTGAGCCGTGGCTGGCTGCGCAGTGACGACCACGCCCGCGCTGCCCAAGATGCTCACGCCGGCGGCGAGCAGGGCAGCCCGCGGGAGCCGGATGAGCGGGCTCGCGAGCGCGCTGGTCTTTATAGGATCGGCCAAGGCAAAACCTCCGGAGCAAAACCGCATTTGATCAGGCTATGCATTTTCGAGAAGTGCTGGAAGATAGGGTTCATGCGAGTTGCGGCAAAAAAGTGGTCGTTACGCGCGGAATGCACAAGACTTCACGCAGAATTGCGCGTCTATGCTGCGCATTCGAGCAAGTCGGCGATCGCGGGGGCCACGCGGTCGAGCCCCCGGCGAGAGACGAAGACGCCGATATGCCCCGTGGGCACTTCGAGTTCGCGATAGGCGACGTTGCGCAGACAGGCTTGGAGCGCCCGGCTGCAGGGCGGTGGCACGATATGGTCGTCGCGCGCCAGGATGTTGAGCACCGGACAGGCAATGTCGGCCAGGCGAACGGGCCGATTGTCGACGAGCATGCGCTCCGCCACCAGCCGGTTCTCACGATAAAGCCCGACGAGCCAGTCCCGCGCCAGAGCGCCGGGCTGATCGGGCCGATCGGCGAGCCATTTCTCCATCCGCAGAAAAGTGTCGAGCGCGTCAGGATCATCTGCAATCTCAAGGAGATCCGTCGTGTACTTGGCCGCGGTGCGGGCGGGCGCAAGACCGTTGAAGACCGCGCCGGAGAGGGCGCCGGAGAGCATCCCGCTATCCTCGATCAAGCGGTCCACAAGCGCCTCAGGCAGGCTGCGCAGCCAGACGTTCAGATGACCGCTCCCGGGGGTGGGCCGCGCGATATCAGCGTGAAAATCGATCGGGGTGACCGCCAAGGCCAGCGCCTTCAGACGTTCGGGGTAGAGCGCCGCATGGACGGCCGCAAAGACCCCCCCCTGGCAGATGCCCAAAAGCGCGGCGCGCCCGCGGTTACCATCGGCATCGCTCTGAGCGGCCGCCGCTTCCAGCGCGTCTCCGAGCAGATAGTCGGCATAATCCGTCATGTCACAGAGCCGATCCGCCCGCGTCGCATTGCCCCAGTCGAGCACGAAGGTATCGACGCCGGCGGCGAGGAGGCGGCGGACCAGCGAGCGGCCGGGTTCCAGATCCGTCATCGTCTGGCGCCCGACAAGCCCATGGACGATCAGCAGCGGGCCGAGATGCGGTTCGGCGACCATGCCGGAGGCGGCAGGTGCCGGGCGATACCGCGACAGCGTGACCTTCCCATCGCGCCAGACAACATCGCTCGGCGTGGTCGCGATCTCCACCGTGCGACTCTCGGCCCGGCCCAGATGGTCGACCAGGCGCACCATGCGCCGCGTCGCCTCCGCCAGGCCCAGCACCGGGTCATGCGATCGGCTGGCCCGCGCGCCGCTCATGCCGCCGTTCCTGGGTTTGGCCCTGGGTTTGGCCCTGGATCGGGCCCCGGATTGGATCCTGGGTTGGGTCCCGGAGTGGCCCCTGGCTCGGGATCGGCGGCGCCGGAGGGGGCACCTGTCGCTCCTCGCCCCGCGCGCCGGAGCGCCCGGACCTCGCGGCGAAGCGCATGAACGGTTGCGGCCAGATCGTCGAACTCCGCCCGCGTCGGCAGGCCAAGGAACGCGGCCGTGGTCTCCGCGCGCTCCCGCAGGCTGGCCCGCAGCGCAAGGCCCGCGTCCAACAGATCGCGCTGTGCGGCGAGATAGGGATCGGAGGCCTGTACACGCGCAAACTCCGCATCCGCGGCCACGCGCCAATGGGCCGTTAGTCGATCCCAGGCCGTGCCGCCGAGAGCAGGGCCCGCGGCCGTATCGCCCGGCGGGTCGGTGGGGCGCGTCTCCGGATCATCCCCGGCCAGGCGCTCGGCAAAGGCGCGAAAGGCGCGCAGCCAGCCCCCGGCGACGACGAGGCGAAAGTGTTCGAGCGCGGCGTTGAAGGCGATGAATTCCCGGGTCTCGCGCAGCAGCCGTCGCTCCTCGCCCCGCAGATCGGCGAAGGCCGGCCCCTCCAACCAACGCCAGAGGTCAGCCATCCCTCCCGCGCCGTCGCCCCGCAGCCAGCCCGCCGGGTCGAAGGGACTGCTGGGCGCGCTCTCAGCGCCGGCGCGCGCGGCATGGGCTGCGGCAATGGCATCGACGAAATGGCGCCAACCGTCAAAGACCCGGGCGGCGAGACGCCAGGCGCTCGCATCTGCGCCGGCATCGCCCCGGGCATCAGCACCCGATGCGCTTTCCATCCCCGCGGCCAGGGCGGCGAAAGCGCGAGCGCCATCGCGCCACAGGCCGTAGAGCCTGGCTTCTGCGTCGCCGTCCGCCGTCATCCGCACTCCCCGCCGGCCTGGGGGGCCGGTCTCGTCCGCGGCGAAGGCGCAGCACGCCTGCCGGGGCCTTCGGAATACACGGCGCGACAGGTCCAGACCAGTCCGGGCCCACGGCGGCCCCGTCGAACCCGCCGCTGTCAGTCCTTGGTCTGCCCCTAGTCTGCCCTTAATCCGCCGAGCCCAGGACGGTGCCGTCACCGCGCACGAAGACCCGCGCACCATCTTCCTGTTGGATCACGCGCAGATCCCGGCCTTCGTAGGCGACGGTATCTCGATCGGGCAGCCGGCTGCCCACCTCGAGGACGACGGCGGGCCGGTCGCTGCGGTTCTCGAGCCGATGCGCCCGCCCGTTGCCGGCGGCAAAGCCCGCGCAATCGCCGGGCGCCAGCCGCTGCTCCACACCGCCCGAGACCAGCCAGACCTCACCCTCCAGCAGGGTCACGAACTCGTCCTCATGGCTATGCACATGGCCGGGCGCGCTGTGAACACCCGGGGCCAGCACCAGCCGGTTGACCCCGAATTGGGAGATGCCGAAGGGCGCGGAGAGCCGGTTCTTGTACCGCTCCGCCGCAGCCCCAGCCTCCCCGGCCGGATGGGGCGCGCCTTTCAGCGAGGGTGTCTCCCGCCAGCCAAGGGCCAAGGGCGGCGCCAGTCGGGCATCGATGACCCGGCGCGCGGCCGTCGCCAGATCGGGGAGCGAGGGCCATTGCAGGATCACATCGAAGACGGGACGCCCGGCGAGATCCCCCTGCTGCTCGCCCACCTCCCGTGCGCCCATCCGGGCATAGAAGGATCGCGCGCGCATGCTGTGAGAAAGGACATGCGCCCAGAGACGACGACGCCCGACAGCGCCCAGCCGATCCGCGAGCTCACGCAGCAGCAGCGCGCCACAGCCTGTGCTGCGCGCCCCAGGGGCTGTGTAGAGGCTTGCGAGGTACTCCCAGGACCAGTCCTTTCCGTCAGGATGCGAAGCGGCAAAACCGACCACGGCCCCCTCCCGCACAGCGACAAGCACCGTGGACGGCCAGGTTTCACCGCCGAGCACGCGACGCCAGCGCAGCGCCCGCTCAGCCCGGATCTCCTCCAGCGCCTCACCCTCGACGTAGAAAGTGTCCTCATAGGCCGCGACATGGATGTCGATGATGGCGGCAGCATCGCTGGCGCGGGCGGGACGAACCATCGTCTCGATCATGGCGCGTGTCTCCGAAGGCGGGCGGGCGCCGGGAGGGCAGCACCGGGGATGATCAGGGACGCATGTAGCTCACCCAGCGCGCAACCCCTCAGAGCATCGAGGGGACGACCTGATCCGGCGGGCGGTGACCGTCGGCGAAGGTCTTGATGTTGATGATGACCTTCTCGCCCATCTCGAGCCGCCCCTCTTCGGTGGCCGAGGCCATATGCGGCAGGAGCACCACGTTGGAGAGGCCCATCAGACGCGGGTTCACGCCCGGCTCATGCTCAAACACATCGAGGCCCGCCCCCGAAAGCTCGCCCTTCACCAGCATCCGCGTCAACGCGTTCTCGTCGATGATCTCCCCGCGGGCGGTGTTGACCACATAGGCCGAGGGTTTCATGAGCGCGAGGCGGCGGGCGGAGAGCAGGTGGAAGGTCGCCGGCGTATGCGGGCAGTTGACGCTGACGATATCCATCCGCGCCAGCATCTGGTCGAGGCTCTCCCAATAGGTCGCGTCGAGCTCGGTCTCAATGTCCTCATGCAGTCGCCGGCGGTTGTGATAGTGGATCTGCAGGCCGAAGGCGCGGGCGCGGCGCGCGACCGCCTGCCCGATCCGCCCCATCCCGAGGATCCCGAGCCGCTTGCCCCAGATCCGGTGGCCCATGATCGCGGTCGGCGACCAGCCGCCCCAGTCGCCCGACTGCATCAGGCTCTGCCCCTCAGCGATCCGACGCGGCACCGCTAGGATCAGCGCCATTGTCATATCGGCGGTGTCCTCGGTCAGCACGCCGGGCGTGTTGGAGACGAGAATCCCTCGCTCGCGTGCGGTCTCCACATCGATATGGTCGACACCCGCGCCATAATTCGCGATCAGTTTGAGACGGTCGCCAGCCCGCGCGAGCAGCCCACGGTCCACTTTGTCGGTCAGGGTCGGGACCAATACATCGGCGCTCGCCATGGCCTCTCCCAGCGCTTCTTGGCTCATCGCAGCGTCATTTTCGTTGAGTCGCACCTCGAAAAGCTCCCGCATTCGGGTCTCGACGCTCTCTGGTAGCTTCCGCGTGACCACGACCGACAGGCGCTTCCGGCTCATCCTCAAAATCCCCATATTCTGGTCCGAAGCCGTTGGTAGACCGGCTCGCAGATCAATTGGAAGAAAATTGCGCGGGACGAAAGAGGGGTCGGGGGACCCAAGGCCCGCGTGCAAGCCGAGTGTGGGGACCACGGGGATGCGTGCAGTTTCGAGAGCCTTCTGGACCGGGATGCTGTCCCGCGCGGGCGTGGCATTGACGATGCTCGCGCTGGCCCCGGCATGGGCCATGGCGCAATCGGGTTTGCCCTCGACGCTCACCTCGCCCTCGCTCCAGGCGAGCCCGGGTGGCGCAGCGGCGGGTGCGGGAGGCCATGGCGTCGGTCCGGTGACCAATCTGCCGCTCCCCCGCTATGTCTCCCTCCGCTCGGACGAGATCAACGTGCGCCGGGGACCGGGGCTCGAATACCGCATGGATTGGGTCTTCCGGCGCAGCGGCTTGCCCGTGAAGATCATCGGCGAGCACAAAGACTGGCGCCAGATCGTGGACAGCGACAATGCCTCGGGCTGGGTCTACCACTCGCTGTTGACGGGCAGCCGCACAGTGCTGGTGACGGCGGATTGGGCCCGCTTGCGCGCCCGCCCAGAGCCGGAGGCGCAGGTGCGGGCGGAGGCGGAACGCGGCGTGGTCGCGGATCTGCGCGCCTGCGATCGGGCCTGGTGCGAGATCGAGGTGAGCAACGTCGTCGGCTGGGTGCCGAAAGAGGTGCTTTGGGGGATCGACGCCGGCGAGCTGTGGCCGCGGTGACCGCTTAGTGCCTCCTGCGATCGCGATGATGACAGTCTTGCTCGGTCATCCCCGTTAACACCGGGCACCGACGCACACGCCCGATCATGCAAGGCCCTGCGCCGCTCTAGCTGGCCGCGCGGCGGGGCGGTTGATCGCTTTCATCCGCCGCGGCGGTCTCCTGAGCTGCAGCCCGCTCCTCCATGCGCTCCAGCTCGATCCGTCGCAGGGTCGCCACCGTCGTCTCCAGCAGCCGGCGATTGACGGCGACGGCATCAGCCAGGAGCGCGAGGGTGAGGGTGATGAAGCCCACGACCAAGAGCACGCCACCGATCACGAGGGACTGTAGTTTCCCGTCCCCGTCGCCCATCAGATAGAAGATGACAAAGCGCATGACGGGGAGCGCGCCAAGCGTCATCAACGCGAGGCCGATCAGCGCGAAGACCCGGAGCGGATTGTACATCACATAGGAGCGCACCAGCGTCATCAACTGCTTCGAGAGGAAGCTGGGGATGCTCTTGAAGAGCCGCGAGGGCCGCGTCACTGCATTGGTGCCCACCGGCACCGAGACAACCGAGACCCCGGCGCGACCGGCCTGAATGATCGTCTCGATGGTGTAGCTGAACTCGGAGAACACGTTGGTCGAGAGGGCCGCCTCGCGCGAATAGGCGCGAAAGCCCGAGACTGCGTCGCGCACCTCGAGCCCCGAGATCCGCCGCACAACCGCACTTCCCGCGCGTTGCAGGAGGCGCTTGAAGGGCGAGAAATGGGCAATGCGGTCTGTGCCGCGATCGCCGATCACGATGTCGGCCTCCCCAGCCAGAATCGGCGCCGTCAGGGCCGGGATCGCCGCGCCATCGTACTGGTTGTCCCCATCGGTGTTGACGATCACATCGGCGCCGCGCAGCAGGCAT
>JBCCLX010000190.1:0-8031 GCA_039026635.1 Pseudomonadota bacterium | reverse complement strand
CCCTCGAACCGGATCGAGCCTGCGGTCGGTCGGTTAATCCCCATGACCGTCTTGCCGAGGGTGGACTTGCCGCAGCCCGACTCGCCGACGACGCCCAGGATCTCCCCCTTGGCGACGCTCAGCGAGACGTCGTCCAGCGCCTTCAGCCAGCCCGTGCGCCGCTTCCAGGCATTCAGCCGCGGGAACCATTTCGAGAGGCCCTCGATCTCGAGGATCGGGGCATCCGCCTCTGACGCGGTCGCGGTTCCAGCGAGGGTAGGGTCAGGACGGTTCATGCCCGCGCTCCGGCGGCTGCCTCAGCGGGAGCGGTGTGGCGGGTCACCGGATGGAGACAGCGGAGCCTGTGCCCTTCCGCGGGCCAGGAGACGGCGGGTTTGGCCGTTTGGCAGGCCTCGCTCGCCTCCGCGCAACGCGGATGAAAGCGGCAGCCAGGTGGGGGGTCCGTCAGCGGCGGGATCTGGCCCGGGATGCCGCGGATGCCGCCCTCGCCCGGCAGGCTATCGAGCAAGCGGTTGGTATAGGGATGGCGCGGATCGCCGAAGAAGGCCTCGGCCGGCGCGCTCTCCACATCCTGCCCAGCGTACATGACGGTCACGCGGTCGCAGATCTCCCAGGCAGCGCCCAGGTCATGGGTGGTGAAAAGGACCGAGACGCCGCGCTCCAGCGCCAGGCTGCGCAGGAGCTTCAGGATCTGCGCCTGGATCGTGACGTCGAGCGCCGTCGTGGGTTCATCGGCGATGATCAGCTGCGGCTCGGGCAGCAGCGCCATGGCGATCATCAGCCGCTGACGCTGTCCGCCCGAGACTTCATGCGGGTACTTACGCAGCACGCCCTCAGGGTCCGGGAGCTGGACAATGCGCAGAAGCTCGAGCACCCGCTCCCGATCCGCGCGCCGCCGGGCACGGCCATGCAGGCGCCAGCCGGTACCTGCCGGCGCGGCCGGGGACTTCCACTTCATCAGATCCATGATCTGCTCGCCGATCGTGAAGACCGGGTTGAAGGAGGTGAAGGGGTCCTGCGGGATGAAACCGATGCGCCGCCCGCGGACCTCCGCGGCCAGCCGGTTCCGGTCGAGCGTGAGCAGATCCTTGCCTTCGAACAGGATCGCACCGTTGGAGATCCGCGCCACATTGGGCGGCAAGATTCCGAGGATGGCGCGGGCAAGCGTAGTCTTGCCGCAGCCGGACTCGCCCACGAGCCCCATGATCTCACCGGCCTCGATGGTCAGGCTGACACGGTCGAGCACCCGCGCAAGCCCGCCTTCCGTGGCGAAGCCGACCTCCAGCTCCTCGACTTTCAGGAGCGCCTCAGCCATCGCGACTCCTCCGCATGCGCGGGTCCAGGATGTCGCGCAGCCCGTCTCCGAGCAGGTTGAACCCCATGACGACGAGGAAGATCGCGAGGCCAGGGGCCGTGGCGTACCACCAGGCCTCGGGCAGGAACTCCCGGCTCTCGGCGATGGTCCGTCCCCATTCGGGCGAGGGCGCGGGCGGGCCCAGGCCAAGGAAGCCGAGCGCCGCCGCCGTGAGGATCGTCCCGCCCATCCCGATGGTCGTGCGCACGATGATCGAGGAGGAGATGTTCGGCAGGACGTGCAGCAGCATCACGCGCAAGGGCGACGCACCGAGCGCGATGGAGGCCTCAACATAGGTGTCGTTCAGCGCAGAGCGCGTCTCGGCATAGACGAGCCGCGCCCAGAACGGCCAATAGGTGGCACTGAGCGCCAGGATCACGTTCTCGATGGAGGGCCCCAGCGTTTGCGCGATAGCGATGGCCAGAACGATCTGCGGCACGGCGAGGAAGATGTCCGAGACCCGCATCAGCGCGTCCGACACCCAGTTACGATAGTAGCCCGCCAGCAGCCCGATAGGCACGCCGATCAGCACCGAGACGCCGATGGCGATGATCGCGATGGTGATGGTGATCCGCGCGCCATAAAGGAGGCGCGAGTAGACATCGGAGCCCATCCGATCCGTGCCGAAGAAGTGCTCCGGCCCCGGGCCCTGCAGCCGGCGTTCGGGATGAAACTCGGCCACATCGTCGGGAAAGGTGGCCAGATAGGGCGCGAGGATCGCGACGAGGATGAGGCCGAGAATGATCAGCGCACCAAGCGCGGCCGTCCGGTCCTCGGCCAGCTTGCGGATGACGTAGAGGACCCCCGACACGCGGCTAGCCCTGCGTCCGAGGGTCGATCATGCCGTGCACGAGATCGACGATCAGGTTGACGAAGATGAAGATCACGCCGGTGACCAACGTGAAGCCCATGATGGCGTTGTAGTCAGAGTTCAGGATCGACTGCACGGCATAGAGCCCGATCCCCGGCCAGTCGAAGACCGCTTCCACGACGACGGCCCCGGCGATCAGGATCCCAAAGATCAGGCCGATCTGCGTCACAGTGCCGATCAGCGCGTTGCGCAGCACGTATTTCCAAATCACGACGCGGCGCGGGAAGCCCATGGCCTCCTCATAGAGCACGTAGTTGGAGTTGATCGCATCCAAGACGCCCGCACGCGTGAAGCGGACGATCGTGGCCATGGCCGGGAAGGCGAGGGTCACGACGGGCAGGATCATATGGGCGAGAGCGGCCCGAAAACTCTCCCAATCCCCGGTCCAGGCACTGTCGATCAGGAAGAAGCCGGTGATCTTGTCCGGCCCCCACCCATCGATCCGGCCCTGCAGCGGCGTCCAGCCAAGCTCCATCGCGAAGAGGAGCTGGAACAGGATGGCGAGCCAGAAGCTCGCGATGGCGAGGCCCGAGACAGTGAGGATGCGCAAGAGATGGTCGAGCCAGGAGTTGCGCCAGACCGCGGCAATGACGCCAAGGGGAATGCCGAGCACAGCCGAGACGAGGACGGCCACGAAGGTGAGCTCCATCGTCGCCGGCAGGCGAGAGAACAGGTCATCCGCAATGGGGCGCTGCGTATAGAGGCTGACGCCGAAATCGCCCTGCACCACGCCGAGGAGGTAGTTGAAGAGCTGGATGTGCATCGGCTGGTCGAAACCGTAGCGCGCCCGCAGTTCTGCGATCTGCTCCGGCGTCGCGTTCTCGCCTGCGAAGAAGGCGACGGGATCGGCCGGGATCACATGGCTGATGCTGAAGGTGAGCACCATCAGCCCCAGCACCGTGGGGAAGAACCAGATCAGCCGATTGACGATCAGAACGAGGGCGCGCATCGGGGGGCTCCGCAGGGGCCGTCACGGAAGCGCGGGCCAACCGGCCCGCGCCAAGGCGGGGTGCCTTACTCCTCGAGATGGACCCAGCGCATCTCCTGACCATTGCCGATCGGGGAGAAGCGGATGCCCTTCACAGCGTTGTTGAACGGCCCGAACCACTTCGTGTTGTAGATGAACACCCCGGCGGCATCGTCGGTGACCATCTTGGCCGCCTTGGCATAGTTTTCGGCCCGCTTGCCCTGGTCGGTTTCAATACGGGCGTCCATGAGCAGCTTGTCCACCTCGTCGTTGCAGTACCAGGAGTTGTTGCGCGCCCCGATCTGGTCGCAGGCATACATCTCACCCACCCAGTTGTTCGGGTCGGCGTAGTAAGTCGAGCGCCAGAGGAACAGCAGGTCATACATCTGCTGCTCATCGCGCATCTTGCCCGAGGCGACGGCCCAGGGTTCGGCGACGATGCGGGTCTCGACACCAATCTTGTTGAGCCCGTTCTGCAGGAGGGCTGCGGCCTGCTCGGTCTGGCCATAGCCCGCGAGCGCGCCGATGGTGATCTCCGGGATCTCACCCTCGACTTTGTCGAGATACTCCTTGGCCTTCTCGAGATCGTAGGTGTAGCCCTCGGCATCCGCGGGCGCGCCCCAGATATTGTTGGGCAGCGGCACCGGGTTCCGCGCGACCGAGCCTGAGAGAATGTTCTCGTTAAAGCCGTCATAGTCGAAGGCGTAGCTGATCGCCTTTCTCAGGTTCACATCGTCGAAGGGCGCCCGGCCGTTGTGGATGATGGAGTAGAAGATGCGCATCGACTCCTCCTCCATGACAAATACGTTGTCCGAGTCCGCCAGCCGCTTCACCTGATCCTGCGGCAAGTAGCCGTCGGTCCCGTGGAAGTCGCCGTTGATCAGGCCGAGAACGCGCGAGTTGATCTCCACGACGGTGCGGAACTCGATCTCGTCGAGATACTTGTCGCCCCAGCCCATGAAATGGTCTTCGAAGCGCTTGGCCTGAAAGCCGATAGCCGGGTCATAGCGCGTCAACTCGAAGGAGCCCGAGCCGGCCGTATTGGACGCCATCCAGGCGCCGCCCCAGTCCCCGTCGACCTCGTTGGCGCGCACCAGCTCCTCGTTGACCACATGGATCTCGGGCACGGTGGCGAGGAAGATCGCCGAGGGCTTGGTCAGCGTGAAGACGACGGTGCGCGCATCCGGTGCCGTGGTCGAGCCGGGCTCGATCACACCGGCGAAGAGCGAGAAGGCGCCTTTCTTGAGCGCGAGGATGCGATCGATGGAATAGACCACGTCCGAGGCCTCGATGGGCGAGCCATCATGGAAGACAGCGCCCTCGCGCAGCGTGAAGGTGTAGGTCAGCCCGTCATCGGAGATATCGACGCTTTCGGCCAACCAGGGCTGCAGCTCCGGCGGATTGTCGAGCCAGCGCATCAGGCCGTCATAGAGGTTGAGGCGCGAGGCGACGCGACCGACGTCGAAGATCGCATGCGGATCCAGCGTGTCGTAGGCTGAGGAATTCGCGAAGATGAAGCGGTCGGTCGCCGCGGCGGTCGTGGGCGCAAGGGCCGCGGCGCCGAGGCTGAGGGCACCGAGCGAGAGGCAGGCAGCGAGGCTGGCCCGCGCGGCGATGCGGACGCCGAGGCGCCCATCGGGGACAATCCGGTTCATGGGTCTCTTCTCCTGTTGCTCTGGCGCCGGGTTCGGCCCGGTCGCCGGTTTTGCGTTGCCGGCACCCCGAAGGCTGCCAGCCCTTGCCGTCACATGTTCCATTGGAACCCGTCGATCGTGATCGCTTGGCCGGTGATGAAGCAGGGCTCGGAGAGCGCGAGAAAGCCCACAAGCTCGGCCACATCCCGCGGCGCCCCCACGCGATGGAGCGCGATGCCTTCGATCAGCTCGCTCTCGCGCTCGGCGATCACCGCGTTCTTGGTGATCTCGGTTTTGATGAGGCCGGGGCAGACCGCGTTGACCTGAACATGCGGCCCCAACTCCTTGGCCAGCGCCCGGGTCATCCCCAGGATCCCCGCCTTTGCCGCGGCATAGGCGAAGCGCGAGACCGCCGCCGTCACCCCGCCGGAATGCGCGTTGAGCGAGGACATGGAGACGATCCGCCCCCGCTCCGCCGCCAACATCGCGGGCGCGACCGCCTGCACATAGTTGAAGCAGCTCTTCAGGTTGACGTTGATCGTCGCGTCCCACTCCGCCTCGGAGACCTCGAGGATCCCCTTCGGCATCGAACGGCCGGCATTGTTGACCAGGATGTCGATCCGACCCCAGTCAGCAAGCACAGCCTCGGCGACCTCCTTCGCCGCGCCATGATCGGCCACATCGGCCTCGAAGGTCAGGCAGGGGACGCCCAGCGCCTCGATCTCCCCTTTCGTGCGCGCCATTTCCGGCACCAGCACATCGACGAGCGCGACAGCACAGCCTGCTTCGGCGAGCTTCAGCGCGCAGCCGCGGCCGATGCCGCGGGCGCCGCCTGTCACGATGGCCGTGGGTCTCTCGCCGGGTTCGCTCATGCCGCTCCGCATCTTTTCTTCAATATTCAGATTGACGACGGCCCCACGCTGGCGTCAACCATAATCCATGATGACGAATGTAAGTTCGCATATGTGAATTCCAGGAGCGCTATGACAGAAGGCGTCAAATCCGCTGTGCGCGCGCTGCGCCTCATGGAACTCTACGCGAGCGCCGGCCGGGCGCTGACGGTCACGGAAGCGGCCGAGGCGCTGGCCCTGCCGAAGAGCTCTGCGCACATGCTCGTCACAACACTGATGCAAGAAGGATACCTGGAGCCCGCGGGGCGCGACGGGTATGTCCTGCCCAGCCGCCTGGCCGAGGGGTGGATCGGGGGGCAGACGGGTGCACTGATCCGTGCAGCGGCCCCGGAAATGGACCGGCTCCTTGAAACCTTCCAAGAAACCGTGGTGTTAGGCGTGCCGACGCCCGCCCTCGACCTACGGATCGTGGACCATCGGGTCTCGCCGCTCGCGATCCGTTACGATGTCAGCCGCGATCCGGTGCTGCCCGGCTGGGGCACGGCAATGGGCCATGCAATCCTCTCCTGCCTGCCCGAAGACGAGGTCTCTGCCTATCTGGCGCGCACGGAGCGTCGCCCCTTCACGTCGCGGACGATGACGGATGCGGAGGGCATTCTCGCGCGCCTCGCCCATGATCGGCTGCGCGGGCATTCGGAGAACATCGACGAGCGCATCGAGGGCGCCTCCGGGGCAGCCGCGCCCATCCGAGACGCCGAGGGCCGCCCACGCGCAGCCCTCAACGTCGTCACGCTGACACCGCGCTATCGCCGCCGCCGGCGCGAGATCGCCAATGCGCTGAAAGCCGCGGCGCGCAATGTCGAAGCGGCGCTCTTCCCGCCCGCATCCGACACCTCCGCATCCGATTCGGCCGCCGCGTCCGGAGACTGACCATGCCCCATCGCGTTGCCGTCGACATCGGCGGAACCTTTACGGACTTCTGTGTCTTCGACGAGGAAAGCCGTGCGCTCGAGACGCTGAAGGTGCTCTCCCGCCCCGATGCGCCGGGCGCCGAGATCCTGGAGGGCATCCGGGCGCTGGAGACACGCCACGCCATCCAGCCCGAGGGCATCGTCTTTTTCACCCATGGCACGACCGTCGGCGTCAACACGGTCATCCAGCGCAACGGCGCCAAGCTCGCGCTCTTCGTCACCCAAGGCTTTGAGGACGTGCTGGAGCTCGCGCGCCTCAAGGTGCCTGACCCCTACGACCTCTTCTCCCGCCGCCCCGCTCCGCTGGCGCCCCGAGAGCGCGTCTGGGGTATCGCTGAGCGGCTCTTAAAGGACGGTACGGTGGCCCAGCCACTCGACACCGAAAGCCTGCGCCATGCGGTGGCGGGGGCGCAGGCGGCCGGGGCCGAGGCGATCGTCGTCGCCTTCCTGCACAGCTATGCGGATGCCAGCCACGAACTGGCCGCGCGCGAGATCATCCAGGCGATGGCGCCGGAGATGAGCATCACGCTCTCCTCCGAGGTCTGGCCTGTGATCCGCGAGTATGAGCGCACGGTGACGGCGACCGTCGCAGGCTACGTCCAGCGTCGCGTGGCCGATTATCTGACCGCGCTCGAAGCCGCGCTGGCCGAAGCCGGGGCGCCGGCCACCCCCATGATCGGCAAGTCCAGCGGGGGCATGATGGCGACCGAGCTCGGCAAGACCGACCCGATCTCCATGCTGCTCTCCGGCACAGCCGCGGGTGTGATGGGGGCGGCAGATATCGCGGCGCGCATCGGGGCGGAGGACGTGCTCTCCTTCGACGTCGGCGGCACGAGCGCGGATGTGGCGGTGATCCGCCGCGCCAGCCCTGCGTTCGGCACAGGGGAATATGTCGGCGACTTCCCGATCTATGTTCCCACCGTTTCCGTCAGCTCCATTGGCGAAGGCGGCGGCTCCATCGCCTGGGTCGACGAACACGGGGTCCTGAAGGTCGGGCCGGAGAGCGCCGGCTCCTCCCCGGGCCCCGCCTGCTACGGCCGCGGCGGCACGCGCCCGACGGTGACCGACGCTTTCGCCGCCCTCGGCCTGCTCGGCGCCGCGGAGCTTGGCTACGGCGCCGTGAGCATCGACCGACGGGCCGCGGAACGCGCCCTCGCGCCGCTGGCAAAGGCGCTCGGTGTGTCCGTGCAGGAGGCCGCCGAGTCGGTGCTGCGCGTCGCGGTCTCCGGCATGTTCCTCGGCGTCTCGAAACTTCTCTCCCGCCATGGGGCCGACCCGCGCCATTTCGCGCTCCTTGCCTTCGGCGGCGCAGGGCCGATGACCGCGTGTCTCCTTGCCCGCGAGATCGGCGTCGGTCAGGTGATCGCACCGCCAACGCCGGGG
>JBCCLX010000189.1:0-8034 GCA_039026635.1 Pseudomonadota bacterium | reverse complement strand
CCGCTCGATCTGCGTCGTCGACCATCGCCCGTCCTCCTCGCCGCCGGTGTGACGCCCGGGCGGTGAGAGTGCAAGGGGGCGACGTGATTACCCTTGACTTACCTGCGAACCGTTCTCATTCTAACTGTTACATGCAAATGAGTTGCATGTTGACGTGCAGCTGGCAGCCCCTATCTGCGCTACGGTAAATCAGGAGGACCCGACGGATGACGCCCCGCCGCTTCGCTTCGCCCACCCGCCGCACCGCCCTGGCCGGGATTGCCGCGCTTGCTGGCAGTGCCGCCCTGCCCGGCACCCTGCGTGCAGCAGCCCCGCTCACGGTCGTGGCGACCACGGGGATGATCGCGGATGCGGTGCGCAATCTGGGCGGAGAGGCGGTCAGCGTCGAAGCGCTGATGGGCCCGGGCGTCGACCCCCATGCCTTCCGTCAGACGCGCAGCGACATCGCGGCGATGACAGGGGCAGATCTCGTCCTCTGGCACGGGCTGTACCTGGAAGCGCAGATGGAGGACTTCCTGCGCCAGCTGGCCGAGCGTAAGCCGGTGACTGCGGTCGCCGAAGGGCTGCCCCAGGACCTGCTGATCGCGCATGACGATTATGACGACAAATTCGACCCGCATGTCTGGATGGACCCCGCCCTCTGGCGTCGGGTGATATCGGCAGTGGCCGATGCCATGTCGGCCGTCCGTCCGGAGGCGGCCGAGACCTTCGCTGCGCGGGCCGAAACCTATGGGGCCGAGGTCGCGGCGCTCGGCGCCTATACCCACGATATCCTGAGCACAGTGCCCGAGGCCTCCCGCGTGCTGCTCACCGCGCATGACGCCTTCAACTACTTCGGCGCGACCTATGGGTTCGACGTTGTCGGCATCCAGGGCATTTCAACCGAGAGCGAGGCGGGCCTGGCGCGTATCGAGGACTTGGTTGCGATGCTGGTCGAGCGCGATATCCGCGCCGTCTTCGTCGAGAGCTCGGTCTCCGACCGCAACATCCGCGCGCTCGTCGAAGGCGCTGCGGCTCGGGGGCATGAGGTCGTGATCGGGGGCGAGCTTTACTCCGACGCCATGGGCGAGCCCGGCACCTATGAGGGCACCTACCTCGGCATTATCGACCACAATACGACCACCATCGCCCGTGCGCTTGGCGGCACCGCGCCTGAGCGCGGCCGGCTCGGCCTGCTCGCGGCTTCCTGAGGACCCAGAGGACCCCGATGACCCCCGCGCTAACCCTGGCCGCAGAAGGCGGTCGCCGCATCGCCCAAGCCGCCCCCTCCGAGAGCCCGCTGGCCATTCGGGGCCTGACGGCGAGCTATGGCGAGAGACCGGCGGTCTTCTCGGTGGATGCGACCTTCCCAGCCGGCGCCATGAGCGCGATCGTCGGACCGAACGGGGCCGGCAAGTCGACACTCCTGAAGGCGGCTCTCGGGATCGTCCCGCGGCTCTCGGGCACGGTCGAGGTTTTCGGGCAGCCGCTCGAGCAGGCCCGCGGACGCATCGCCTATGTGCCCCAGCGCGCCAGCGTCGACTGGGATTTCCCCACGCGCGTCATCGATGTGGTGCTGATGGGGCTTTATCGCGAGCTCGGCATGCTCGGCCGGCTGCGGGGGCATCACCGCGCCCGCGCGCTGGCCGCGCTCGACCGTGTGGGCATGGCCGATTTCGCGGACCGTCAGATCGGGCAGCTTTCGGGCGGCCAGCAGCAGCGGGTCTTCCTGGCCCGCGCCCTCGCGCAGGGGGCGGATCTCTATCTGCTCGACGAACCCTTCGCTGGCGTCGATGCGGCGACGGAACGCGCGATCATCGAGGTGCTCAAGACCCTGCGCGCCGAGGGCCGCAGCCTCGTGGCCGTGCACCATGATCTGGCGACGCTGGGCGCCTACTTCGACCATGCGCTCTTCATCAATGTGCGTGCCATGGCCGAAGGGCCGGTTGCGGAGACCTTCTCGGAGGAGACGTTGCAGGCGACCTATGGCGGGCGGCTCGCGGCCACGCATATCGACCAGCTGATGCGGGCCTGAGGGGCGCCATGGGCGCCTTTCTCGCCGCCCTCACGCTCCAGGCCGGCTACAACAGCGCCCTGGTGACCCTGGGGGCAGCCCTCCTCGGCATCGCGGCCGGGGCTGGCGGCACCTTCATGTTCCTGCGCAAGCGCGCACTCGTATCCGACGCGGTGGCCCATGCGACGCTGCCGGGGATCGGCCTGGCCTTTATCGCCATGGTCGCGCTCGGCGGCGATGGGCGCAACCTGATCGGCCTTCTCGCCGGCTCTGCGCTGACTGCAACGCTTGGCCTCTTGCTCGTCCAGCGCATGACCGCGCGCACGCGGCTCTCGGAAGATGCGGCCATCGGCGCGGTGCTGTCGGTCTTCTTCGGCGCGGGTATCGTGCTGCTGACCGTGATCCAGAACATGAGCCTCGGGCGCCAGGCGGGGCTCGAGGACTTTCTGCTTGGCGCCACCGCGGGCATGCTTTTCCAGGACGCTGTCGTGATCGCCGTTGGTGGCGCGCTGGTGGCGGGGCTTGCCTGGGCGCTCCGCCGCCCGATGACCATGGTCGCCTTCGACGAAGACTATGCAACGTCTGCCGGGATCGACGTCCCGCGCATCGATCTCGCCATGATGGCGTTGGTCATGGCCGTGGTGGTGGTGGGGCTCAAGATCGTGGGGCTCGTCCTGATTGTGGCCCTCCTGATCATCCCGCCGGTCACCGCCCGCTTCTGGACCGAGCGGGCCGATCGGGTGTTTTTGATCGCGGCAGCCCTGGGTGGGCTCTCGGGCTGGACGGGGGCTGCCCTCTCCGCCTCGGCCCCGGCCCTGCCGACGGGACCGATCATCGTGCTGGTCGCGACCGTGCTCTTCCTCGCCTCCATGCTCTTTGCCCCGGCTCGCGGGCTCTTGGCCTCTTTCATCGCGCATCGACGGTTCCAGCGGCGGGTGCATCGACGCCAAGGGTTGCTTGCCCTCGCCCATGGCGAGCCGGTGCATGAGCGCTTCACGATCCGCGTTCTCGGCGCCGAGGGGCTGATCCGACCCGATGGGGTGGCCACGGAGGCAGGCGCCGCCCAGGCCGCCAAGGCGCTGCGCGACGAGCGTCGCTGGGCCGTCGTCCGCCAGCTTCACCAAAACACGGCGCTCACCAACCGCTACGACGGGCTGACCCCGATCGAGGCGGTGCTCACCCCCGATGAGATCGCCGAGATCGATCGACGGCTCGGCGCGCCCCAGCCCGTGAGCGGAGAGGCGTGATGGGGGCGGAGTTTGTGCAGCTGAGCCTCACACCGATCCTGATCGGCAGCCTCGCAGCCGTCGCCTGCGCGCTCCCGGGCAATTTTCTCCTCCTGCGGCGCCAGGCGCTGATCGGGGATGCAATCAGCCATGTGGTCCTGCCGGGCGTCGTCGTCGCCTTTCTGATCACGGGTTCGGTCAGCTCGGGGCCCATGCTGCTCGGCGCAGGCGCCGCGGCAGTGCTGGCGGTCGCGCTGATCGAGGCGATCAAACGCTTGGGCCGGATCGAGCCGGGCGCGGCTATGGGCGTCACCTTCACAGCCCTCTTCGCCGGCGGTGTGCTGCTGCTTGAGCAATCTGACACCTCGAGCGTCCACCTCGACGTCGAGCATGCGCTGATGGGCAATCTCGAGAGCCTCATCTGGTTCGACGCCACCCGCTGGCAATCGCTCCTCGACCCGCAGGCACTTGCGGGCTTGCCCGACGAGCTCTGGCGCATGGCGGCGGTGACGGCCGTGATCGCGCTCCTGACGCGGCTGTTTTGGCGCCCGCTCGCCATCGCGACCTTCGACGACGCCTTCGCCGCCAGCGCCGGGATCCCCGCGGGCGCCATCGGCTTCGGGCTCGTGATCACGGCCGCGCTCGCCGCCGTGGCTGCCTTCGACGCGGTGGGCTCGATCATCGTCATCGCCATGTTCATCTGCCCGCCCGCCGCGGCGCGGCTGATGACCAACCGGTTGGAGCATCAGGTCGCCTGGAGCCTCGCCTTCGCTGTTGCCTCTGCGGTCTTCGGCTATGTGCTGGCCGGCTATGGCCCGCTCTGGCTGGGCGCGGATTGGGCCGTAAGCGCAGCGGGGATGATCGCCAGTGTCTCCGGCCTGATCCTGGCCGCCACCTGCCTCTGGGGCCCCTGCCGTGGCGGCCGCGGCCATGGTCGCCCGGCACGCGCCGGATAGAGCAGCGCTCTTCAGGCCAAGCGCGTCGGTAGAACGGCGCCGAGCGCCATGGCGACGGCTGCCTGCACCGGGTCGATGACCGGTAGGGCGAGCCGTGCTTCGAGACCCGCGCGATGGCGCGCCATGCCCGCACAACCGAGCACCAGCGCCTCGGCCCCGTCCTTGACGAGGGCGCTGCCGACGGTGACGAGCCGCTCGAAGGTCGCCGCACCCTCTGCGCTCTCGGCCACGGTCATGTCGAGCGCACGCTCGCCCGCGAGCCGATCGAGCACGCCCATGCGCCGCATCACGCGGCGATGGCGCAGGATCGAGGGGGCGGCGATGGCGATGACGCCGAAGCGGTCCGCGCGGGCGAGGGCTGTGAGGACGCCAGCCTCCTGGATGCCAAGCACAGGCACGCCCGCGACGCTGCGGCAGGCGTCAAGCCCCGGATCGGAGTAGCAGGCGATGATGTGGGCCGAGGCGTCCGACCGCGCCTCGACCAGGCGGACGAGCGGCATCACCACGCTGTCGCTATCCACCTGGCTCTCGATGCCGAAGGGGCCCTCGGCGAGCGTCAGGCATTCGATGGGTGGCAGGCCGGGGGCGCGAAAGGGCGCGAGCGCCGCATCGAGCCCCGCGGTCACAGCTTCGTTGGAATTGGGGTTGATGACGAGGATCGGCCCGCTCATGCGCTGCTCCTCATGGCACACCTCATGGGGCGATCCGGGCGCCGAAGTTGGTAGCCGGGTCGAGCTCCGGCACCTTGGTGCCGGGCCGACCCGTCATATCCGCGGGCCGGCGGGCGACGAAGCGGCCATGGCCGGGACGCCCCACCACCGCACCGTCTCGCAGCACCGGCACCCCGCGGCAGAGGACCGTGACGGGCCAGCCGGTGAGCACGCGACCCTCCATGGGCGTGTAATCCATCGCGTCCTGCTGGTCGGCGGCGGTCACGGTGCGGCGGAGCGCGGGGTCCCAGATCGCGATATCGGCGTCCGACCCGATGGCGATCGACCCCTTGGCCGGCGCCAGCCCATAGAGCCGCGCGGCATTGGTGGCCGACAGCGCCACGAAATCATTCAGCGTGATCCGCCCCTTGTTCACCCCCTCGCTCATCAAGAGCGGCAGGCGGAGCGCGATCCCCGGCATCCCGTTGGCGATCTGCTTGAAGCTCGCCGTCGGTCCCTTCGAGAGCTTGCCGGTCTCATCGAAGCGATAGGGCGCATGGTCGGAGGACCAGAGCGTAAACGTACCCGTCTGCAGATGGCGCCAGAGGGCGGCCTGTGTCGCCTCGTCCCGCACGGGCGGCGAGCACATGAACTTCGCCCCCTCCATCCCCGGCCGATCCAGATCCTCGCGGGTGAGGAAGAAGTACTGCGGGCAGGTCTCCCCGAAGATCTTGGCCCCCTCCGCACGAGCGTCGCGCACCAGCTTCGCCCCCTCCTCGGTGCTCACATGCACGATCACGAGCGGCGTATCGACGAGGCGGGCGAGGCAGATCGCGCGATGGATCGCCTCGATCTCCGCCATCGCCGGGTGGCTGGGCGCGTGGTAGCGGGGCGCGGTGTGCCCGGCCGCCAGCAGCCGGTCCGACATCCAGCCGATCATCGCGTCGTTCTCGGCATGCACCATGGTGATGGCGCCATGCCGCTTGGCCACCGTCAGGATGTCGAGAAACTGCCGGTCGTCGATCTTCGAGAGGGCATAGGTGGTGAAGACCTTGAAGCTCGTCACCCCCCGCTCGAAGGCCGCTGGAAGCTCGTCGCGCAGCGCCGTCTCCGTCGGGTCCGCCACGATCAGATGGTAGCCATAATCGATGAGGCTCCGCCCCTCCGCCCGGCTGTCGTAGAGATCCAGCGTCTCGGTGACGCCCATGCCGCGATGCTGGGCGGCAAAGGGCACAAAGCAGGAATTGCCGCCCACAGCCGCCGAGGTCGACCCGCTCAGATAGTCATCCGAGGTCAGCCCACCCGTCGAGCTCTCCTGCGCGATATGGCAATGCGCCTCGATCCCCCCCGGCAGCACCAGCTGGCCCGTGGCATCGATGGTCTCGGGTGCCTCCAGCGCCTCGGCGATGGCGACGATCCGCCCGTCCCGGATCCCGATATCGGCGCGATAGGTGTCGGTGGCGGTCGCGACCGTGCCCCCGGTGATGGCAAGATCGAGGGTCATTCGGCGGCCTCCGGTGCCGCGCCCGGCTTGGGGCGCGGCTCGGGGATGGGCAGGGGCTCGATCTCCTCCAGCACCGCATAGCGCGGGCCGAATAGGCGGGCGAGCGGGAAGACGCCCTCCCAATCGAAGCGCAAGGTCTCGGGCTCCACGAGCCCGTCGCGCGCCTCCATGGCAACGGCCTCGCCCACCAACAGCTCGCGCCCCGCGCTGAAGGAGAGCGCCGTCAGACGACGGCATTCATAGGCGACCGGCGCCTCGGCCAGGCGCGGCGGCGCGACCGCGACCGAGGGCGCGAGCGTCAGCCCCACAGCTTCCGGCTCGCCCTGCTCCGGCGGGTAGGCCGCGGCCGTCTCGACCATCTTCTCCGCCAGATCCGGGGTCAGCATATTGACCACGAACTCCCCCGACTGGCGAATATTGAGCGCGGTATCCTTAGGCGTGCCATCGGCGTGGTCCTGAAAGCCCAGGACCATGATCGCCGGCTTGTCCCCGAAGACGTTGAAGAAGGAGTAGGGGGCGGCGTTGACCACGCCCGCGGGGCTCATCGTCGTCACCCAGCCGACCGGGCGCGGGATGACCCCGCCGGTGACGAGCTTGTAGCAGTCCTTGGCGTTGTAGTCGGCAAAGTCGAAACGCATTAGGCGGGGTCTCCATTGGGCAGCACGACGCCGGTCTGCGCGGTGATACGGCCATAATGCTCGATGCGCCGGTGGCGCTTGAAGTCGAAGATGGTGGCCTTGCCGAAGGCGGTCGCGTCCATGTCGCAGGCATGCACGATCAGCTCATCGGCCTCGGTGGTGGCCTTGGCGACCACGAAGCCGTCCGGATCCACGATCACGCTGCCGCCCATCAGCGGATGGCCATCCTCCACCCCCGCCTTGGCGATGCCGACCACCCAGGCCGCGTTCTGATAGGCGCCCGAGCACAGGGAGAGTTCGGAGTGATAAAGCCGCCGCTCCAGCCCCTCGGCGCCGTTCTGGGAATTGACCGAGGGCGTGTTGTAGCCGAGCAGGATCAGCTCCACCCCCTGCAGCCCCATCTCGCGATAGGCCTCGGGCCAACGCCGATCGTTGCAGATCATCATGCCCATCCAAGCATCCATGTTCCGCCAAACGGGCCAGCCGAGATCCCCGGGCTCGAAGTACCGCTTCTCCAGATGCTGGAAGGCGCGCTCCGGGTCATAGTCGGCATGGCCCGGCAAATGCACCTTGCGGTACTTGCCCAGGATCTGCGCCGCGCGGTCAGTGACGATGCAAGTGTTGAAATGCCGTCCCTCCGGCGTGCGCTCCGCATAACCGAAGCTGATCGCGACCCCGAGCTCGGCTGCCCGGCGAAAGAGCGGCTCGGTCGCGGCATTCGGCATCTCGGTCTCGAACCAAGCGTCGATCTCGGCGGCGTCCTCCATCCACCAGCGCGGGAAGAAGGTGGTCAGCGCCAGTTCGGGATAGACGACAAGGGTGCAGCCCGCCCGCGCGGCCTCCTCTAACAGCCCGATCATGCGCGCGACGACGGCATGCCGCGGCTCCGCGCGCTTGATCGGGCCGAGCTGCGCCCCGCCGATGACAATCTCACGCATAGCCGTCCCCCGTTGCTCACCGCGCTCCAGGATGGCCAGATCCTTCGCGACCGCAAGCACCCTGCCCCAAAGACCCCGTACCGCGATCGCCCGCCCGCGCGGGCGGCGGGTGGCGGCGGGGGTGGGCGG
>JBCCLX010000188.1:0-8057 GCA_039026635.1 Pseudomonadota bacterium | reverse complement strand
CCGCGCTGCCGGCGTGTCGGCGTGTACGGCGGCATCTCCCGCTCCTCAGCACGAGCGGCGGTGATGAAACTATTTGCCAAGATCGTGAGCATCGTCCGTCTCCCATAAACCGTTGCGTTGGCTTGCAAGATGGCGCCACCCACCGCAGAATGCGACCCAGCAAATCTCTCATCTTGTAAGCTGAGCTTTCAATGGACTGGTCCGCGCTGCCCCCGCTTTCGATGCTCCGTGCCTTCGAGGCGGCGGCGCGGCTGGGTGGTTTCTCGGCCGCGGGGCGCGAGCTCAACGTCACCCATGCCGCCATCGCCCAACAGGTGCGCGGGCTCGAAGCACGCCTGGGGGCCGCGCTGATGGTGCGGGAGGGTCGGCGCGTTTCGCTCACAGCTGAAGGCGCGCGGCTCGCCGACGGGCTTGGTGACGGGCTCGGCCGCATCCGAGAGGCCGTCGCGGCCTTTCAGCAGGCGCGGGAGGACGGGCCTGCGCGCGTGACCCTCACCCCCGCCTTCTCCGCCGGCTGGCTGATGCCGCGGATCGCGGGGTTTCGCGAGGCGAACCCACAGGCCGAAGTGATGTTCTCGCCGAGTACCGAGGTGATCGATTTGCCGCGTTCGGAGTTCGACCTTGCCATCCGTTTCGGGACGCCGCCCTGGCCGGGTGTCCTCTCCGAGCCGCTGGTCGCCTCGCGCCCGGTCGCCGTCGCCACCCCCGGCCTTCTTGCCCAGCGTCCGATCGAGCGGCCCGAGGACCTGCTCGCACTGCCCTGGATCCAGGAGACAGGGTCGGACGAATGGCGCGTCTGGCTCGCCTCGCGCGGCGTTGAGATGCCGACGGGGCGCGCGGCCAAGCGCGATATCATGCACCTGCCCGGCTACATGGCTGTCCCGGCCCTGCGGGAGGGCCAAGGCGTCGGTCTGACGGCGCGTGTCTTCGTGGAGGCCGATATCGCAGAAGGCCGGCTCGTCTCGCTCTTCGAGACGTCAGGGCACCCGAACACCGGCTACCATCTCCTGCGCCGCGATGCGCCGCTGTCACCGGCCGCCACCGCCTTTCGCCACTGGCTGCGGGCCGAGGCCTCGGCTTCCGGATCTTAGGCACGGCTTTTGCGTACCCTTGGGCGCGCCTTGACGCAGAGAGGCGCCGGCGCCGATACCGGCATGACAACACCGCGAGGCAGGGAGGGCAGGCCGCTGCCAACGCGCAAGAGTACCGCGAAGACTGCCGCTCACCGCAGCGCCGATCCCGCCCTTGGCGCGGCAAACTTGGGTCCCGGCAGCCCAGCGCCCCTCGGCGTTCATCTTGTGGAGGGTGGCGCCAATATCGCCGTCTTCTCCGCTCATGCGGCGCGCATCGAGCTTTGCCTTTTCGATGACGATGGCACCGAGACGGTTCGTTTGCCCCTGCCCGAGCGAACCGGACCGGTCTGGCATGGTCATGTACCGGGGCTTGCCGCGGGCCAGCTCTATGGCCTGCGCGCCCATGGGCCCTATGCGCCCGAGCGTGGTCACCGCTTCAATCCCAACAAGCTGCTGCTCGATCCTTATGCGCGCCAACTCTCAGGGCCCGTCATCGAGGCAGAGGCGCTCTATGGCTATGACAAGCGCAGCACGGACGTCGATCTCTCTTTCGATGCGCGGGACAGCGCGCCCTTCATGGCGAAGGGCGTGATCACCGCCCCGGTCGAGCACAGTGCCCGCCCCCCGCGCCCAAAGCGCCCTTGGGGCGAGACGGTGATCTATGAGGCGCATCTCAAGGGCCTCACCAAACTCATGCCGGGGATCCCGCCCGAGATCGCCGGGACCTGGGACGCCCTCGGCCATCCGGCCTTGATCGCGCATCTGCAGGCGCTGGGGATCACGGCGATCGAGCTCCTGCCCGTGCAGGCCATGATCGACGATGCGTTCCTGCTGCAGCGCGGTCTGTCGAACTACTGGGGGTACAACACGCTCGGCTTCTTCGCGCCGGCACCGCGCTATCTGGGGCCCTCCGGCGAGGCGGGCGTGCTGGCCGCGATCGATCGGCTGCATGAGGCCGGCATCGAGGTCATCCTCGACGTCGTCTACAATCACACCGCCGAGGGCAATGAGCGCGGGCCAACGCTCTGCTTCCGCGGGCTCGACAACGCGTCCTACTACCGGCTGATGCCCCATAACCCGCGCGCTTATGTCAACGACACGGGCTGCGGGAACACCCTCAACGTCTCCGACCCCTTCGTGCTGCGCCTCGTGCTCGACAGTCTGCGCCATTGGGTCGAGCATTATCGTGTGGACGGGTTCCGCTTCGACTTAGCACCCGCGCTGGCCCGCGAGTGGGATGGGTTCGATCCGCGCGGGGGTTTCCTCGATGCCCTGCGCCAGGACCCGGTGCTCGCTGAGGTGAAACTGATCCACGAGCCATGGGATCTCGGCCCCGGCGGCTATCGTCTCGGCGGCTTTCCCCCCGGCCATGCGGAATGGTCGGATCGGTATCGCGACGATGTGCGCCGGTTCTGGCGGGGCGAGGCCGGGGCGACGCGAGGGCTGGCGGCGCGGCTCCTGGGCTCGGCGGACATCTTCCACCGTGAGGGCCGCCCCGCCTGGTCGAGCGTCAATCTCATCACCGCCCATGACGGGTTCACCCTGGCCGACGTCACCGCCTATGCGGCCAAGCACAACGAGGCCAACGGCGAGCGCAATCGGGACGGGCATGGCGAGAACCTGTCGGACAATATGGGCAACGAGGGCGACACGCCGGATCCGCGGATCATCGATGCGCGCGCTCGACGCCGCCGCGCGATGTTGGCCACCTTGTTCGTGAGCCAGGGCACACCGATGCTGCTGGCGGGCGACGAACTGGCCAATTCGCAGGGCGGCAATAACAATGCCTACTGCCAGGACAATGTGACGGGCTGGGTCGACTGGCTGAGCGAGGACCCGGCCCTCGCCGACTTCGTGGCCAGCCTCACGCGGCTGAGGCGCGATCACCCGGTCCTGCGACAGACGCGTTTCCTGCATGGCCAGCGCCGCGCGACGGACGGGGCGGCGGATGTGGAATGGGCCGGGTTTGACGGCGCGCGGCCCGATTGGGACAGCCCCGGGCTGCGCGCCGTCTCGCTGCGCCTGCGCGGGGCGGCCGAAGCGCCACCGGGGGCTCAGGTGCCCGGCGATGTGCTGGTCGCCATCAACGGTGCCCGAGCGCCGGCGATGCTCACGCTGCCCAAGCCCGCGGCGGGGCAGATCTGGCACCAGGTGTTCGACAGCAACACGCCCGACGGCGATCTCGACGGCGACCCCGACGGCGACCCCAATGGTGGCCCCGAGGGCGGCGCCGACAGCAGCCCCGGCGGCGAAACGGTCAGCGTGAGTGCCGGCGAGATCGAGATCGCCGGTGAGACCGTCGCCGTCTTCGCCGCAGGCCCCGCGGCCCGCGTCACAACGCTCCAAACCGCCGTGCCCCAAGCTGCCACGCGCCAAGCTGCCACGAGAGACACGACCGCACCCCGCGCCGCCGGATCCCGCGCTCCGGCCAAGAAGGGTGCAGGGCGCAATGAGTAGCGCTGGCGGGGATAGCAACGACGCCACACTCCTCACGCTCGCCGAGACGCATGGCATCCTGCCGACCTGGATCGATCTCTCAGGGCAGCGCCATGTGACGAGCCCTGAGACAGCCCTCGCGCTTCTGCGGGCGATGGGAGTGCTCGATGCTCCATCGGAGGCCTCCGACCGGCTGGCGGCCCATAGGGCGGCGCAAGCGGCGCGCCCGCTGCCTCGTGCCGTGGCCATCAAGGCCGGCACGCCCGCTCTTCTAGAGGCGCTAGGCCCTGACCAAGACTGGACGCTCACGCTCGAGGCCGGGGAGGGCACCGGCGGGCGCGCGAGCGAGGGGAAGATCGCCCTGCCCGCCCTGCCCATGGGGCTCCACCGGCTCTTCGTCGGACCCGCCGAAACCTTGGTCATTGCCGCCCCCTCCCGCGCCCCCTCGGTGGCGGATCGCTTGGGGCGGGACCGTGCCTGGGGGGTAACGGGCGCGCTCGCCGCACTCTGGCACGGGGAGCCGCCCGGCGCCGATCGGATCGGCACCTATGATACGCTCGCCACGGCCGCCGAGGCGCTCGCCCCGCTCGGCGCGGCCTTTCTCGGCATCAATCCCGTTCATGCACTCGGCTGGGCGAGCGATACCTACAGCCCCTATTCTCCAGGCCATCGCGGGTTCTTCGATCCCCGCCCGCTGCTCCAGGTCGGGGGCGAGGGTCAGACCGCCGAGGCGCTGATCGATTTCACGGCCCATCGCGCAGCGCATGACAGCGCGCTGAGGGCGCAGTTTGCGGCGGAGCAGGCCGATCCCGCGCGCCAGAGCGCCTTTTCGGACTGGCGGGCCCAGCTCGATCCGAACCGGGCCGAGGCCCTTGCGGCCTTCGCCCTTTTCGAAGCGCTGTCCAAGCGCTTTGGGCCGGACTGGTCGACCTGGCCTGCGGGGCATGAGACGCCTGATGCCCCAGCGGCGCGAGCCTATGCGGCGGCAAACCCCGAGGCACTCGCCTTCCATGCCTGGGTACAATGGCAGGCGGAGACCGCCCTGGGGCACGCACAGGATCGGGCACGCGCGGCGGGCATGGGCCTCGGGCTCTATCTCGATCTCGCCGTCGGCGTGCGCCCCGATGGGGCGGAGGTCTGGGCACGCCCCGGCGTTTTCGCGCGCGGTGTCTCGCTTGGCGCGCCGCCGGATCAGTTCTCACCCACGGGGCAGGATTGGGGCCTCGCCCCCTTCGCGCCGCCGGGCCTCGCCGCAGGTGGCTATAGCGCGCTGATCGAGACGCTGCGGGCGGCCATGGCCCACGCAGGCATGCTCCGGATCGACCATGTTCTCGGCCTCGAGCGCACCTTCTGGGTCCCGCGGGACGGGACGCCGGGGGGCTACGTGCGTTCAGATCGCGACGTGCTGCTCGCCATCGTCCGGCTGGAGGCTGCGCGCGCGGGCTGTGTCGTGGTGGGGGAAGATCTGGGCGTCGTGCCCGATGGCCTGCGCGAGGCGCTGGCGGGCACGGGGCTCTATGGCTGCTCGGTCGCGATGTTCGAGCACTGGGAGGGCAAGCTTCGCGCGCCCTGGCATTTTCGCGCCGAGACCCTGGCGAGCTTCGGCACCCATGATACGCCGACACTGCGCGGCTGGTGGGAGGGGCGCGATATCGACTGGGCAGTGCGCCTCGGTCGTGCAGGGCCGGACGACGCGGCCGCCATGCGCGCGCGTCGCGCAACGGACCGCGGCACGCTGATGGCGCTTTTGGCCGAGGCTTGGATCTTGCCCGAGGGTCTCGATCCGGCCGCGCCGCCCGAGCGCCCGGATGCCAGCCTGATCGACGCTGTTCATGCGCTGATGGCACGTGCCTCCGCCGCGCTGATCGCCGTCCAGATCGACGATGTCCTCGGCACGCTGGAACAGCCCAACATCCCCGGAACGATCGACGAGCACCCCAACTGGCGCCGCCGCCATGCCGTAGATGCCGCAGCGCTCGCCTCACACCCGTCGTTGCAACGGATTGCCGAGGAGATGCGCGCCCTCGGACGCGCCTAGCGTGACCGGGTCTGCGCTGGAGTGGATCCCTCGTGACTGGGCCGGACGCCACCGTCCTGGCCCGGCTCGATCAGGCGGGTGAGGTGCTTACGCCCTCTTTCCCTTGGTCGAAGCGGGGATAGCGGCCGCCGACCGAGACCAGGCGGACCGAACGACGTCCTAGTGAGCCCTAGCGAGGACTGGCGACGCTCGTGAGACCCGCGGTGAGGATCAGCGCGATCATGCGCCGCTCCGCCCCGGCCGGCGCCACGGGCAAGCGGCGCGATACAGCCAGCTCCACCACGCCATGCACGGCGGCCCAGAGAGCGGTGAGCGCCTCGTCCTCCACGCCCTCCCCTGCCTCGGCGCGGAGAATGTCGAACAAGGCCTCCGCCTCCTGCGGCGGCTCGGCCGGCGTCTGCAAACGGTAGCGGAAGAGCGCCTCCCATCGGTTCGGCTCGGCAAGCCCGAAATCGAGATAGGCCATCGCAAGCGCCGTCAGCCGATCGTCGCGCGCCGTCGCCTGCGGTAGGGCCGAGAGCTGCGCGCTCAACTGCTCGGCCAAGAGGCGCATGGTCTGCCGGTTCACCGCGCGGACGACACCGTCGAGATGACCGAAAAGGTTATAGAGCGTGCCGACCGAACAGCCGGCCGCAGCGGCCACCCGGCGCGCGGCCAATGCCTGGGCCCCCTCATCCGCCACGATCCGCGCGGCCTCCTCCAGGATCGCAGCTTCAGTATCGCTCTTTGGTTTCTGCATGGGCAGCATCACTCTTGAACATCGTTCACGAATCGGGCATATCTCAGATGAACGCTGTTCACTGCCTTGCCCGACCTTAGGTCGGGTTTTTCTGGACCAAGATTGAACATGGTTCAACAGGAGGATGCATGCTCAGGACCATCACCACGCTGATCCGTGCCCGCACCGCGGAGGCGGGCGAGGCGCTCGAGGCTGCGGAAGGGCCCACGCTCCTCGCCCAGCACCTGCGCGATGCGGAGGCCGACCTGCGCCGGGGCCGCAATGCCCTGGCCCGGCTCGTCGCGGAGGAGAAGGCGGAGCGGCGTCGGGCAGAGGCCGCCATCGCCGAGATCGCCCGGCGCGAAGCGGAAGCCTCGGCAGCGCTGACTGCGTCCGAGGAGCGCTTAGCCGAGGATCTCGCGACCCGGATCGTCACGCTGGAGGAAGCGCGCGATCAGGCGGAAAAGGCCGCAGAGGCCACGGCGCGCCGGATCGAGACGTTGCGCACGCGGCTCTCGGAAGGCGAGCGCCGCCTGAAGGCGCTCGCGGCGGATCTGCGCGCCGCCCGTGCAGCGCGGCTCGACCTCGGCGTGCGTCGCCGCCTCGACGATGTCGGCCGGCCCTCGAGCGCGCTGGCAGAGGCCGAGGCCCTGTCGCGCCGGCTGAACGAAGGCACGCAAGCTGCCGAGGACATGGCCGACGCGCTCGCCACCCCAGCCGATGAAGCCGCCGATCTCGACACCCGCCTCGCCGATGCCGGGATCGCCGACGACCGCGCGCGTCGCCGCGCCGCCATTCTCGACCGCCTGAAATCCAACCAGCCCTCAACCGACGGAGAGACCCAATGAGCCAACCGCAACTGAACTCCCCCGCCTGGATCATGTTCACCTACGTCAACTTTGCCGTTGGCCTCGGCGTGACGATGATCGGTATCTGGTCGATGCAGGTGGATCTGACGATGAAAGCGTTCCTCGCCATGGGCATTCTGCTGGTCACCAGCGCCAGCTTCAATCTTGCCAAGACCCTGCGCGACGAGCATGAGGCCAAACGCTGGCACAACCGGCTCGACGAAGCCCGCACCGAGCGCCTGCTGCGCGACGTTGACGCAGCCTGAGCGCAAGCCCGCCCAAGGGCGACGGCCAATCCGCCGTCGCCCTGTCATCTCAGCAGGTTGCGTCTTGAGATCAACTTAGCGGCAATTCGAGACGCTAAGTGCGAATTAGGGGCCTCGGGGTTCAAAGCATACGCCGCACTGCGGTAGACCTTCCGCAGAATGGATGCCCGTTGCTTTGGAGAGACCCATGAACGACATGGACCGGACCGCGCTGCCGCCGGTCGAAGCCCCGGTGGATGCCGAGGCATTGCGCGAGGCCATCCGCTATCATTTGACCTTCTCGATCGGGAAGGATCCTGGCGCCGCCAATCTGCAGGACTGGCGCATCGCGCTGAGCCGCGCGATCCGGGACAAGGTGATCGAACCCTGGTTCGCCACCATCAAGCGCGTCTATGCCGAAGATCGGAAGCGGATCTACTACCTCTCCATGGAGTTCCTGATCGGGCGTCTGTTGGAGGACGCGATCCTGAACCTTGGGCTCGACGACACGGCGCGGGTCGCGATGGAAGATCTGGGCGTCGACTACGACGCGGCTCTGAAGAACGAACCGGATGCGGCCCTCGGCAATGGCGGGCTGGGGCGGTTGGCGGCTTGTTTTCTGGATTCGATGTCGACCGTCGGCGTGCCCGCCCATGGCTATGGCATCCGCTACGACCATGGGCTGTTTAAGCAGTCCTT
>JBCCLX010000187.1:0-8060 GCA_039026635.1 Pseudomonadota bacterium | reverse complement strand
GCGGCCGAGAAGCTGCGCGTCTCGATGGTCGCCGCGGCCATCCGATCGGCCTGCAGCGCGCGCAGGTCCTGATAGGCGGTCGCAATACGCTCCAGCGTCTCAAGCACCTCGGGCTTGAGGCTCGCTTCCATGGCCGCGAGGCTCAGGTTGGCCTGCGCATCGTCTTCATCGTCCGGCTCGGCCGCCTGTGCCTCGCCTTCGCCATCCTCCTGGGGCTCGTCCTCGCCCTTGCGCGCCCGCACCGGCCGTGCGGGCTCAGCCGCGCCGTTCACCTTGGGCGCTTCCGCCTCGGCCTGTGCGGCGGGTGCCACGGGGGCGACGGCCTCCACCATGTCGGAGCTGTCGGTCGACTGGCCGAAGGTCGTCTCCAGATCGATCACATCGCGCAGCAGGATCCGCTCTTCGAGCAACTCGTCGCGCCAGACGGTGATGGCCTGAAACGTGAGAGGGCTCTCGCAGAGCCCGCCGATCATCGTCGCCCGGCCGGCCTCGATGCGCTTGGCGATGGCAATCTCGCCCTCGCGGCTGAGGAGCTCCACCGTCCCCATCTCGCGCAGATACATGCGCACAGGGTCGTCGGTGCGGTCGACCTCGGTGGTTGTCGCCGTGGTGGTTGCGACTTCCTTGCTCTCGGCCTTCTTCTCCGGCTCGCTCTCTTCGCTTTCCTCATCGGCCTCGACGACGTTCACGCCCATCTCGGAGAGAAGGCTCATGACGTCTTCGATCTGCTCGGAAGAGAACTGGTCAGACGGGAGAACGCGGTTCAGCTCGTCATAGGTGATGAAACCCTTGGCCTTGGCCTTGGCCACCATCTTCTTGACGTCGGCCTGGCTCATGTCGAGCAGTTGGCCTTCGCCTTCCTGCTGTTCCGACTGGTCTTCGTCCTTGGGAGCCATGCATTCCCCTCGCCCTGGTCGCTTCAGCGCGATCCGGGACCCACCAGCGCATCAGGGGGCCCTCAACCCGGTATCACCAGGCGCCCCGTGACGCGCGAATCACCGAACCGACGGATTCGTTGCTGCCGCATGTGGTGACTTAGGGCGCGATCCCTGAATGCAAAAGGGGCGAATCACTCCTTTTCTGGAGGGAGGTCCAATTCCTCGAGCAGCCGACGCCACTCCTCTGCCGCTTGTTCGCCCGCATCGCTCTCTCCCGTGCGCTCTGTGCGCCGGTCACGCTCCTCCAATACCGCGCGCAATTGAGCCGTATCCCGGCCATAGCGCGCCGCAAAATCGGCCTGGCGGTTCTCGTCCAACATCTCGCCACTATCGAGATCGATCTCGGCGGCAGGCTCCGCCATGCCCTCCGCCTGCCAGGAGGCGTGACGGGGATGTTCGGCCTCGCGCGCCAGCTCCGCATGGTGATGCGCGAGGGCATCGAGCACGATTTGGCAGCATTCGGCTTCGGACGGGCGGCGCAGGCGCACCATCGAGCCCGAAAGGCGGCCCAGGAAGGAGAGCCCACGGGCGCCGGCCTGCTGCGCAACTTCGGCAAAGCGACTCTCATCGACCGGACCATCGATGCCGACGACGCGATTGAGCGCGGCCGCATGCAAGTCCTGCAACGCCTCGGAGGTGATCGCCATATCCTCGATCTGGGCCGCTGCATCGCCCAAAAGATCCGCGCATTCCCAGACGGAGCAGAGGATCGCGGCCTCTCGCGCTGCCGCGCGTGTGGTCGAATCGCGCCCGAAAGCCTCGCGTCGGGCCAACGCTTCGGGGCTCGGGCCGGGGGCATAGCCCGGTCCTGCACCCCCGCGTCCCTGTCCACGCCCAAAGAACCGGCCCCGCGCCGCCCAGCCGAAACCGCCCGGTTTGGACCCTGCTCCAGGCCCCACCCCCGGCCCCACGCCCGGCCCGCGCTGGAGCGGCTGAAACTGCGCCGCGCGCCGGTCCTTGAGGGCCGCTGCATAGTGCCGGCGCACCGAGACATCGGCGATACGTGAGAGCGCGGCGCGCAGCCGCTGATCAAAGCCTGCCCGGCGCTCCGGCGTGTCGAGCGGGCCCGCCGCCACTTCACGCCGCCAGAGCATCTCGACAAGCGGGACGGCATTCTCGAGCGCCGCCGCCATCGCTGCCGGTCCTTCGGCGCGGATCAGATCATCCGGATCGCGCCCCTGGGGCATGAGGCAGAAACGCAGCGACTTGCCGGGCGCCAGGTGCGGCAGCGCCAGATCGACCAGACGGTTGGCCGCGCGCAGCCCCGCTGTGTCCCCGTCGAGGGCGATCACCGGCTCGTCGGCCATGCGCCAGAGAAGCGCGAGCTGCTCCTCCGTCACCGCCGTGCCCAGGGGCGCCACCGCATGCTCGAAGCCCGCAGCCACGAGCGCGATGACGTCCATATAGCCTTCGGCCACGATCACCGCGCCAGTCTTGCCCGCCGCTGTTCGACCCTCCCGCACGTTGAAGAGCGTCCGGCCCTTGGAGAAGAGCGGGGTCTCCGGGCTGTTGAGGTACTTCGCCTGCGCATTGGCCGAGAGCGCGCGCCCGCCGAAGGCAATGGCCCGCCCCCGCTGATCCCGGATCGGAAACATCAGCCGATCGCGGAACCGATCGAAGGGCGCCCGGCCCCGGCCGCGATCCTCATCCGGGATGATCAGCAGCCCGGCTTCCACACCCTCGGCGACGAGCCCCTTCGCCTCCAGATGTCGGGCCAGCGCACCGCCTTCGGGCGCGTAGCCAAGCTCGAAGCGCGTAACCGTTTCAGGCGCGAGCCCGCGACGCTCGATATAGGCTCGCGCCCCCTGCCCCGCCGCACCGTTGAGCATCGCGCGGTAGAAGCGCACGGCCTCGTCCATGGCGTCGCCGAGGCGATCGCGCTGCTCGCGCGCCTGGGCCGCCCGCAGGCTCTCATCGCGCGCGGGCAGGTCCATGCCCGCCTCTTCGGCCAACCGCTCGACCGTCTCCGTGAAGGACAGGTTGTCCGTCTCCATCACAAACTTGAAGAGATCGCCCGAGGCCTGGCAGCCGAAGCAGTGATAGAATCCTTTCCGATCATCGACATGGAAGGATGCTGTCTTCTCCTGATGGAACGGACAGGGCGCCCAGTAATCCCCGCGACCCGGGTTCGATTTGCGCGCATCCCAGGTGACCTTCCGCGCCACAATGTCGGAAAGCGTGAAGCGCGACCGGAGATCGTCGAGAAAGCTCTGGAGAAAGCGCATGGGGCTAGAATGCCGGAAGCCGAGGGCGGCGTGAAGGGTTGCACATCACAATCTGAGGTACCCGCGGATCTCAGCTTCACAGGCCGCCCAATCCTCGACCGCCACATCCGCATGCTCGGCATGGCCAAGCACATGGCGGATCGCCTCTGCCCCCCGAAAATGGATCCGGCCCACATGGGGCGCCCGCCGTGCGGCAGAGGCGATCTGCTGGGGGCTGTCGTCCACAAAGACCATGCGCTCGCGGCCTGCCTCGGCGCCCGCCGCCTTAGCCAGCCAGGCCAGCGCCCGCCCTTTGCCCCCTGAATTGACGATCACGGGCAGGTCGAGACCGAGGCTGGCGAGATTTGCAAGCCGGTCCCGCTTGCCCGGCCTCGGGATGTTGGTCAGGACCACGGTCTGAACCTCCCGCCGCAGCCGGCTCAGCGCCTCGACAGCCCCCACCAGCGGGGTCTGATACGCGGTCTGCTCCTCAAAGAAGGCATTGATCAGGTTGATGGCCGCATCGAAGCTGACGGGCGTGGGGTCGCCATGCGGAAAGATCGCGCCCTCGAGCTCGTACTTCTTCAGCCGCATCTCATAGCCCACATCCGGGAGCCATCGGGCGAGATGGCCGGCGAACTCCACGATGACCTCGTCGCAGTCGACGACGAGAAGCGGCCCGCGACGGATGCCCGCTTCTTTGAGCTCCGCCACGGTCTCGCGCGGCAGTTTCGGCTCGCTGCTCATGACCATCAGGTCCACTCCGGCGTCATACCGCCTGGCAAGGCTGCACGCGCCTGCATCACCCGCTCAGGCGCCGACCGCACGCTTTCGGCAAAGGCCATGAGCACCGGCTCATCGGCCAAGAGAAAGTCGAGCACGAAGCCGAGAAAAGCGGGATCTGCGGCCGCGGCCGAGAGGTCCCCGGGTGCCGCCCCCGCCTCAGCCATGAAGCGCGTCATCAGCGTCTCGTCCGCCGCCAGATAGCCAAGTGCCTCAAGGGCAAGGGTTTCTGCCGCCTCAGGGGTCACGCATACCTCCCCACCCGCTGGAGCGGGCCGTTGCGAGATCCCGTGATGGGCGGGCGAGCGGTGTCTCGTCAAGCGCTCTGCGCGCGATATCCAGAGTGTCGGATCAGTACGAGACAGCAACACATTGTTAACCGGTGAACGGCCATGGTGAAGGCCTCGTGAATGACGTCTCCGATCACTTCAGGGTTATGCCACCATGTCGCCACGCGCTCTTGTCGTCGAGGATAATCCACTCAACTGCGCTTTGTTCCTCGAGGTGCTCCGGCATGACGGTTTCGCGCCGTTCTGCGACTATACGGGCGCCTCGGCCCAGCATCTGGCAGAGAGCCTAAACCCTGCGGTCGCGCTGGTCGATCTGCAGTTGCCGGAAGTGGCAGGGCTCGATGTTATCCGCGGCCTGCGCGCCTCGAGGGCGACGCGAGAGATCCCGATCGTCGCCGTCTCGGCCTTTGCGCGGACCGAAGACGGGCTCGGCGCGCTGGCAGCCGGGGCCGATCTCTTCTTCTGCAAACCCGTCGACCCGCGCCGTCTCTCGAAGGCCATTCTGCGGCTGACGGGCCCGGTGAACGAGGCTGTGAACGTGGCCTGAGGCCACTCCACCCCAGATCCAGCGCCGAGGCTTGGGCGCCCAATACTCAGGGTAAGTCCTCAGCGCCCGTCGTCAGCGCCAGTCGTCAGCGCCAGTCCTCAGCGTTTCAGCTGGCGCTCAAGCGCTGCAGCGCGCCTTTCGGACCGGCGCGTAAAACGGTCGAGCATGGCCTCGACACGCACGGCCATCTCCTGCCGCGCCGATGGCGACAACTTCGTCCCGATCACGACGAACCGCTCATGGGTGATCCGGACCATCTGGCCGCGCAGCGCCCGACGCGCTTCAAAGGCGGCCCGCAGTGCCTCCGGATCGAAAGGTTCGGCGCGGATCGCCTCAAGGATCTGCGCCTGCACGCCATGGATCTGTCGGCGCAGGTCGAGCCTCTCCGTCTGGCTCTCCCAGACCTCGTTGACCCATTTGTCATGATAATCCGTCGGCAGGAGCTGCATCAGCATCCGGTCCCGCCGCGAGAGCGCCTCGTCGGCCTCCGCCATGTCGCGGATCGCCATGCCCCCGAAGGCCCCAGCGACCAGCAGATTGACCGAGAGCGAGGCGACGAGGAGCCCCGTCATCCAACGGCGCCGGCGCGGCCGCTGGGGCGCTCCGTCTCCACCGTTTCCATCGCTTCCCGGCTGACTATCGTTTGTCCCTAACGTCATCGGACCATTCCGCCATTCCCTGGGGCTCTACGGCTGCCGCAGGACCCCCTGTCTACCCAACCATCCGTTTTGTCGCGCCCCCGACGAAGGCCCGACGCCCCACACAAAGCCCCGACGGGCGGCTCCGTAATCGGGGTCGCGCCTAAAATGGCGCGTCTTCCACCAGAAACGCATCCGCCGCATCGGCAACGCGCAAGCCCATCGCCTGATCCCCCATGATCGCGCGCGCCTCCACTGGGGCGTAATCGCTCAGCGCCTCGTCGCTGAAACCGCCAAACGCGAGGCCGACGACGAGGGCAGCGACGAGAGCGCTCACCCCGCCGGTCCCGATCGCCATCTCACCCGGCCGGCTCGCAGCGCGCAGGCCAAGCGGCAGCGCATCAACCCCCGATGAGCCCGGGCGCGCCGCGCCGTTCGCCCGGCGGGTGCGCCCTGCGCCGGGCAGCGTCCGAGGCGGACGCAGCCCGTCCTGCACCCGCGCCGCATCAGCAAGCACGCGCGCCATCAGCGCATCGCTCGGCCCCGCCTCCCGCTCAGCCGCCGCCAGATCGGAGAGCATGCTCAAAAGCGCGGGATCGGCCCCCTCGTCGTGCCCGTGATCGGACCCGTGATCGGACCCGACAGCAGACCCCGGCACCAGCTGATCCCCAGCGCGGCGAGCCGTCATCCTGCGTTCGTCTCGATCCTCGGTCATGCCGTCGCTCCGTTCCCGTCGTCCTCATCGTCCTCGAGCGCGCGCATCCGGGCGGCCAAATGGCGGCGCGCGCGCGCAAGCAGGCTCTCAACAGCCTCAACCGATGTCTCCAACCGCTCGGCGATCTCGGGGTTACCGAGCGCCTCGAAGTGTCTCAGGCGCAACGCCTCCCGCTGTCTTTCGGGCAGCGCCATGATCTCGGCGGTCAAAAGCCGCATCCGCTCGCTGGAGACCATCCGCTCCGCCGCCCCCGGCGTGGGATCCGCGCGCTCCGGCATGTCGTCCACATCCGTCGTCGGCCGGCGGCGACGCTGGCGATCGATGCAGAGATTGCGCGTCACGCCATAAAGCCAGGTTGAGGCCTTCGCCTCACCGGCCCGCCAGGTCGGCGCTTGGCGCCAGAACCGCAGCATCGCCTCCTGCGCGACCTCCTCCGCCTCGGCCTCCGAGCGCAGGCGCCAGCGGGCATGGCGCAGAACGCCCGGCAAGAGATCCGAGGTCAGCCGCGCGGCCGCCAGCCGGTCGCCCGCCGCAAAGCGTGCGATCAGCGCACCCTCATCCTCCGCTGCTATGCCACCGTCATGCATCGCAGCGCTCACCCTGCGCCGGACGGCGAGGCGCGCCTTCTCGCCGGAGCCCTCAGCGCCCGGCGAAAGCCCCGCGGGCGCGATCGCTGCCGCCTCTGCGCTCTTCGCCTCATGCCCCGTCCCGTCTCCCGCACGCCCGCTCTCATGACCCGGCAGGTATGCGCGCGCAGTCCCCGCTACCAGGGCACACGGCCCGGGTCCTTGCCCAAGGCTTTTGCCAGGGCCTTTGCCGAGGCGTTCCTCAGGAGCCTCGCCAGGCAGCTCCCTCAGCACCCCTGCCCTCGACCTGCCTGTCGCCTCTGAAAACCGCGCCAAGACCGCCCTACGCCGCGGCCGCGCCCCTCCTGCATGCACCATCCCCGCCTCAACGCGTGATCGAGCCACGGAACCCCGGACCATCGACGACCCAGGCGCTCTGGATCGCGGACGCCGGCACCTCTTCGGCCCAGGCCTGCAGCCGATGCGCCCCGTGCTCCGGACAGACCGCGAGCGCTGAGAGAAGCGCCGCCAATCCGAAGACCGCGGCCGTCGCCAGCCGGGTCGAATGCCAGCGGCCGGACCAGGATGGCGCCTGGTTCGTCGCCGCTCCCCTGCTTGGCGTGCCCCTCGCCCCCGCAGCACCGGACGGCGGTTGACGGCCAATGAAGGACAATCTCACTCGCTGGATCATACCCCTCTCCCTCACGCTTTGCCGCCGGGGCCCTCGGCGCGCCGCCTGCCTTCGGCGCGCCCGTCACCACCGTTTTTTGCCTGTACAGGGCGTGATACGGCGCAAAAGGCGGGCTCCGTCGCGCCGAAGGTCGAGAAATCGCAGGATTCAACGACAAACTGCGGCGTTTGACTGCAGGTCTAGCGGCATTTGCCGCAGGCGCGGGGCAGGTCTGTCCCTTTATCTCCCGCCTGTCGGGCGCTAACCGGGGAGGCAGGACAGGAGAAACGAGATGACCGATCAGGTTGAGCCCATGCCGGGCAGCCAGCCCGCGCCCCCGGCGATGCGGGGCGCAACGCTCGATGACGAGGCCGCGCGGCCGCTGCAGCCGGCGCTGCTGCGTGGTTGGCGGGGCGCCTGTCCGCGCTGTGGGCAAAAGACGTTGTTCTCGGGCTATCTCGAGATCGCGCATGAGTGCAGCAATTGCGGCGAGGCACTGCATCACCACAGGGCCGACGATCTGCCGGCCTGGATAACGATGATCCTTGTTGGCCATGCGCTCGTCCCGCTGCTGCTGGGCCTCGAGAACGCCTTCGAGCCCGCCCTCTGGGTCCATGTGGCGATCCTCGCACCCTTTGTGATCGGTGCCTCGCTCTGGCTGCTGCCGCGGGTGAAGGGGGCGGTTGTGGGCATGCAATGGGCCTGGCGC
>JBCCLX010000186.1:0-8115 GCA_039026635.1 Pseudomonadota bacterium | reverse complement strand
GGCCAGCAGGCCAGCAGGCCAGCAGGCCAGCAGGCCAGCAGGCCTGCTGGCCTGCCCTCGGGCACGTGCACTCTGGCGCGCTCGGCTGGAACGGCATGATCACCTTCGGCGCGCTCTACTTCCTGGTGCCGCGTCTCTGGGGGGCTCGCCGGCTCTACTCGCTCCAGCTCGTCAACTGGCACTTCTGGCTCGCGACCATCGGCATCGTGCTCTACGCGGCCTCGATGTGGGTGACCGGGATCATGGAGGGCCTGATGTGGCGTGAGTACGACGCCCAAGGGTTCCTGGTGAACAGCTTCGCGGACACCGTGGGCGCCAAGTTTCCCATGTACCTGGTGCGTGGCTTCGGCGGGATCCTCTATCTCACCGGCGCGATCATCATGGCCTACAACCTGGTCCAGACGATGCGCGGCATCGAGCGCGAGGAGGGCGATGCCATCGCCACCTCCACCCCCGCCCCCAACGCAACGCCGGCCGAGTAAGGGAGGGCCAGATCCATGTCCGACGACATCAAAACCGAGGATGCGGGCACGCCTGAGCCCGCGCAGAAAAAACTCTCCTGGCAGGCCTGGTTCCTCAAGAAGCACGGCGGCATCGAGCGCCATGCCACCCTCCTCCTGGTGCTCGCCTTCCTGGTGGTCACCGTGGGTGGCATCGTGCAGATCACGCCGCTCTTCTACCTGGAGAACACCATCGAGAAGGTGGAGGGCATGCGCCCCTACTCGCCTCTCGAGCTCGCGGGTCGGCAGATCTACATCCGGGAGGGCTGCTATGTCTGCCACTCCCAGATGATCCGCCCGATGCGCGACGAGGTGGAGCGCTACGGCCATTACAGCCTAGCTGCCGAGAGCATGTACGACCACCCGTTCCAATGGGGCTCCAAGCGCACGGGGCCCGATCTGGCGCGCGTGGGCGGGCGCTATTCGGATGCCTGGCACGTCGATCACATGCGTGAGCCGAAGGCGCTGGTGCCTGAGAGCGTGATGCCGGCCTACCCGTGGCTGGAAGAGACGGTGCTCGACTACGAGTACATCGCCGATCACCTGCGCGCGAACCAGGCCGTGGGCGTGCCCTATACCGAGGAGCAGGTCCAACTCGCCGTGCGCCATGTGGCAGCCCAAGTCGACCCGGAACACGACTATGCGGAGAGCCTGTCGGAGAACTACCCGAAAGCCGTGATCCGCAACTTCGACGGTCGCCCGGAGATCACGGAGCTCGATGCCATGATCGCCTACCTACAGATGCTCGGCACCCTCGTGGACTTCTCCACCTACGAGGCCACCGCCGAAGCCAACCTGCGCTGAGGAGGAAGCAATGGAAACCTACAGCATCCTGCGCGCCTTCGCCGACAGCTGGTTCCTGATTCTGATGACCGCCTTCTTCCTGGGCATCGTGATCTACACCCTCCGCCCGGGCAAAAGCGCTCGGGAGCACTATCGGGACATCGCCGAGATCCCGCTTCGTCACGACGACGCGCCGGCGAGTGAGAAGGAGGCCTCTCATGGCTGACAAGCGCGAAGTTGACGATGAGACCGGCACGGAGACTACCGGTCACGAATGGGACGGCATCAAGGAGCTCGACACCCCGCTCCCGAAATGGTGGCTCTGGACCTTCTACGGCACCGTCGTTTGGGGCCTCGGCTACACGATCTTCTTCCCCGCCTGGCCGATGGTGACGGAGGCGACCGCGGGGATCTTAGGCCATACCGTGCGCGGCGAGGTCCATGAGGAGATCGCGGCAGCGGCGGAAGCACAGACGATCTACACCGACCGGATCGCGGCCCTCGAGATCGCCGAGGTGGCCTCGGATGCCGAACTTGCGCGCTTCTCCCAAGCGGGCGGCGCCGCGGTCTTCCGCAACTTCTGCTCCCAATGCCATGGCGCAGGGGCCGCGGGGGTGCAGGCCGCCGGCTATCCGAACCTGCGCGACGATGCTTGGCTCTGGGGCGGCACGCTCGAAGACATCGAGTACACGCTGCGCCACGGCATCCGCTACGACGGTGACGACGACACGCGGTACTCCGAGATGCCGGCCTTCGGTGAGCTCGAGATCCTCACCAAGCAGCAGATCTCGGTGACTGCCGATTATGTGCTGAGCCTCTCGGGCCAGGGCGAAGCGAGCCCGGAAGCCCTCACAGAAGGCGAGACGATCTACGTCGAGAACTGTGCCGCCTGCCATGGCGACAATGGCGAAGGCCTGCCCGAGCTTGGCGCGCCCAATATCTCGGACGCGATCTGGCTCTATGGCGGCACCAAGGAGAAGATCATCGAGACGATCACCTACAGCCGCGCGGGCGTGATGCCCGCCTGGTCGGGCCGTCTCACGGACGCTCAGATCAAGCAGGCCGCGATCTACGTCCACAGTCTCGGCGGCGGCGAGTAAGCCGCCCCCACCCTCTTCCCTGTCGACTGGCCCGGGCCCCTGCGCCCCGAATTTCTTTTTTACCCACGATGCCTGCCGCCAAGCGTCCCGGGCTTGACCCGGGACCTCCTAGGACCGCCGCTTTCAAGGCGGCCCCGGGTCAAGCCCGGGGCGGTCTGCGCGGCAGACCGTATTCTGACACTCCTGGTCCCGGTCTTACTGATCCCATGGATGGCATCGGTAGTGATCTCCAACAAATGCCAAGAGCGGTCGTGACGGATCGCCCCGTCTCGGGCAGAGAAGGGGTCATGACACTCGAACTCTGGCTCGCCTTTGCCGCCGCCTCCGCCATCATGCTGTCGATCCCCGGGCCGACCGTCATGCTCGTGGTCTCCTACGCGCTCGGCCGCGGCGCCCGCTCGGGGCTCGCGACCGTGCCTGGCGTCACGCTCGGCGATTTCATGGCGATGAGCATCAGCCTCGCGGGCGCCGGTGCCGTGCTCGCGACCTCGGCGACGCTGTTCACCCTCCTCAAGCTCGCAGGCGCGGTCTATCTGATCTGGCTCGGCATCAAGCTCTGGCGCGCGGCGCCGGGAATGGCGCTGCCGCAGATGGGCGCGGCCGAGGCGGATCGATCCGAGCTGCGTGCGATGTTCTTCAACAGCTTCGTCGTGACGGCGCTGAACCCCAAGAGCATCGTCTTCTTCGTCGCCTTCGTGCCCCAGTTTATCGATCCCGCAGCCCCGCTCCTGCCCCAGATCGTGATCCTGGAGGCGACGTTCCTGACGCTCGCGGCCGTCAACATCGCGCTCTGGGCGCTTCTTGCCGGCGAAATGCGCCGGCGCCTCGGACGCCCCTCCGTCCTGCGGCTGCTCGGGCGCGCCGGCGGGGGCGCGCTGATGGCCGCGGGCCTCTTCACAGCCCTCGCCGGCCGTCCCGCCAGCAGCTGAGGGCCAAGGTCCCGACCAGCGGCTTCTCTCGACGATCTTCCCCGAGCTTGAGCGGGATCGACGGGGCCAGAAGAGCGGGCCATAGCCACTCCCCTTCGAGCTGCGACAGCCTGTCCACCCCGCCACCAAGCAGTCCCCGCGTCACGTTGATCCGGATCAACGCCGCCCACTGCTCAGCCGGGCAGACCGGATAGCGGCCCGGTAGTCCCCTTCGTCGGGCTAGCTGCGCGTGCGGAGACCTAGATGGCTACCACCGATGATATGCCGCTGTACGAGAACCGGCGGCAGATCTTCCCGAAGGCGGTGACCGGGCCGTTTCGGCGGTTCAAATGGTTCATCATGATCGTGACGCTGGGGATCTACTACATCACCCCGTGGCTGCGCTGGGACCGTGGGCCGGAGATGCCGAGCCAGGCGGTGCTGGTCGATCTCGAGGGCAGGCGGTTCTTCTTCTTCTGGATCGAGATCTGGCCGCAGGAGTTCTACTACGTCGCCGGGCTTTTGATCATGGCTGGCCTCGGGCTCTTCCTGGTCACCTCGGTCTTCGGTCGTGCCTGGTGCGGCTATACCTGCCCCCAGACCGTCTGGGTCGATCTCTACCAATACGTTGAGCGCTGGGTGGATGGGGATCGCAACCGACAGTATCGGCTTTGGAAGCAGGCCTGGGATGCCGAGAAGATCCGGCTGCGCGCCATCAAATGGTCGATCTGGCTGCTGATCGCCATCGCCACGGGGGGCGCCTGGATCTTCTATTTCGCCGATGCGCCGACGCTGTTTGTCGATCTCTTCACCTTGGACGCACCAACCGTCGCCTACATCACCGTCGGGATCCTGACCTTCACCACCTTCGTCTTCGGCGGCTTTATGCGCGAGCAGGTGTGCATCTACATGTGCCCCTGGCCGCGCATCCAGGGTGCGATGCTCGATGAGAACTCGCTGATCGTCACCTACAAGGATTGGCGCGGTGAGCCACGCGGCAAGCATCGCAAGCGCCATCGCGAGGCCGCCGAGGAGAGCCATGCAGCCGGTCCTCTCGCCGGCGCGCCCGTCCCCGCGATCCCTCAGCCCGGGCTGCCGAGCCAGGCCGGTGCCGCGGCTGTCGCCCTGGCGCCCGCGCGGGAGCTTGGCGACTGTATCGACTGCAATGCCTGCGTGAACGTCTGCCCGACCGGCGTCGACATTCGCGAGGGGCAGCAGATCGGCTGCATCACCTGCGCGCTCTGCATCGATGCCTGCGACGACATCATGAAGAAAGTCGGCAAGCCCCGCGGGTTGATCGACTACTGCACGCTGCGCGATGCCGAGCATGAGCGTGCCGGCGGGGATCCAGAGCCGATCCTTAAAAAGGTCGTCCGGCCCCGCACGCTCCTCTACTTCTTCCTCTGGTCGCTGATCGGGGTCGTCATGGTGATCACGCTCTTCATGCGCGACGAGATAGGCCTGTCGGTTGCGCCCGAGCGCAACCCGGTCTTCACCGTGCTCTCCGACGGGGAGATCCGGAACGGCTACGACATTAAGATCCAGAACATGACCGACAACACCTCGCCCTTCCGCGTAGGCGTGACGGCGGACTACGTCGTGCGCCCGGCGCTGCAGGGGATCGAGGGGCTGGAGCTGGAGCTCGTCGCCCAGGAGCAACGCCGCGTCAAACTGTTCCTCACCGCCCCGCCCTGGTTCGACATGCCGGAGCGCTTCGCCGTCCGCATCTGGGTCGAGAACCTCGAGACCCGCGATCGCACCTTTTACGACACCCAGTTCAGAGGACCTGAGAAATGAGCATGCAGAGCACCCAAACGGCGCCTGGCGCTCCCGGAATGGGCCGGCGCCGCGGCGAGATCACAGGCCGCCATGTCCTGGCGATCTGCGTCACCGGCTTCGGCATAGTAATCGCAGCGAATATGGCGCTGGTCTTCGCCGCCACGGGCACCTTCCCCGGCACGGTGGTGGACAACCCGTATCACGCGGGCGTCGGCTGGAACGCGCGGGCCGATGCTCAGGCCTCGCTCGGCTGGGATGTAATGGCCCAATACGATGGCAAGGAGCTGGCCGTCTCGGTCGCCGGGACCGACGGGACGCCTGTCCGCGGGTTGGTCGTCGATGCCATCGTGGGTCGCCCGGCGACGGACGACCAAGATCAGGCGCTTGCATTGATGCCGGCGGCTGAGGGGTATTCCGCGCCCGTCACGCTCGGCTCGGGCACCTGGCGCGTCGCCATCACGGCCGAGGGCGGCGAGACCCCCTATCGTGCCATCGCCAACCTCTACGTGCCCTGATGCCCCTCGAGGTCCCCGCCAGCTGCTGCGCCCCCGGAGCCGCCGCCCTCGCCGGCAAGCTCGAGGATGCCGGGCTCGACCGCTTCGTCCGCGACGCCGGTGACGGTTGGGCGCGGATCGATCTGCTCGTGCCGGGCATCCATTGCGCCGGCTGTATCGCGGGGATCGAGGGTGGGCTGACCCGCCTGCCCGGCATCATAGGCGCGCGCGTGAACCTCGGTGCCCGGCGTGTGGCCGTCACCTTCGATCCCGCGGCCATGGGCCCGAGCGGCATCGTCGCAGGCCTCGCCGACCTCGGCCACACCGCCCGGCCCTATGACGCGGATGCGATGGCTGAGCTCGAGCGCGACGGGCCGGGGCGCGACCTCCTCGCCCGCCTCGGCGTCGCGGGCTTTGCCATGATGAACGTCATGCTGCTCTCGGTCGCCGTCTGGTCCGGGGCCGAAGGCGCAACGCGGGACCTGATGCACTGGATCTCGGGCCTGATCGCGCTGCCGGCGATCGCCTTTGCCGGCCTGCCCTTCTACCGTTCCGCCGCCGCGGCGCTCACCGCCGGGCGCCTCAACATGGATGTACCCATCTCGGTCGCGATCTGGCTGGCGGCGGCCGTCTCGCTCTATGAGACCGCAACGGGCGGCGCCCATGCCTATTTCGACGCTGGCATCAGCCTCGTCTTCTTCCTGCTGATCGGGCGCTATCTCGATCATCGCACGCGTGCCCAGGCCCGCTCTGCGGCCGCGGAACTGGCAGGGCTCGCCGTCACCTCCGCCACGCGCATCCGCGGCGGCCAGCGCGAGGCTGTGGCCATCGAGGCCGTACGTCCCGGCGATATCCTGGCCGTGGCGCCGGGTGAACGTCTGCCCGCCGACGGTATCATCCGCACGGGCCGCTCCGAGATCGAACGCTCCATGGTGACGGGCGAGAGCCTGCCCGAGACCGCTGGTCCCGGCGACGCCGTCCATGCCGGCACGCTTAACCTCTCAGGCGCCCTCGAGATGACGGTGACGGCCACTGGAGACGGCACGCTGCTGGCCGAGATCGCGAGGCTCGTCGAAGCGGCAGAGCGCGGGCGCGGGCGGATCGATGCCTGGGCCGATGTGGCCGCGCGGCACTACGCCTGGTCTGTGCATGCCATGGCGACGCTCGCCTTCGTCGGCTGGTACTGGTGGTCGGACGGGGATCTCTACCGCGCCATCACGATCGCTGCGGCTGTGCTGATCATCACCTGCCCCTGCGCCCTCGGGCTCGCGGTGCCCGCGGTGCACGCAGTGACGAGCGGCCGGCTCTTCCGCCGCGGGATCCTACTCAAGGACGCAGGAGCGTTGGAGCGGCTGGCTGAGGCGGACATGGTGGTCTTTGACAAGACCGGCACGCTCACGCTGGGCCATCCGGCGCTGGTCGACGACGGTGGGGCGACCCCGGCGGACTGGGCGCTTGCAGCAGCGCTCGCCCAAGCCTCCCGCCATCCCTACTCCCGCGCCCTGGCCGAGGCTGCGCGCTCCAAAGGGCACCAGCCCACCGAGATCGGCACGATCACCGAGCATCCCGGAGATGGGCTCGAAGCCGCGGGACCGGTGGGGCCGATCCGGCTCGGTCGTCCCGGCTGGGCCGATCGGGCACAGAACATCGCAGGCGAGGCGGCCCCTGGCACGGTCGTTCTGACGCGTCCGGGTGCCGAGCCGGTGGCCTTCCGCTTCGCCGACAGTCTTCGCAAGGACGCCGCCGAGACGGTCGCAGCCCTGCGGGCTCGCGGCCTCGATGTCCTGCTGCTTTCGGGCGATGCGCCGGGCGCCGTGGCCGAGGCCGCCGCTGCCGCGGGGATCGATGCTTTCGAGAGCAGCCTGCGCCCGAGCGACAAGCTCACCGCCCTCGAAGGGCTGGCGGGCAAGGGACGGCGCATCGCTATGGTGGGCGACGGGATCAACGATGCACCCGCGCTCGCCGCGGCGCATGTCTCGCTGTCCCCCGCCTCCGGCGCCGATGTCAGCCGGGCGGCCGCCGATCTCGTCTTCACGGGCGAGGAGTTGGGCGCTGTCGTCGAGGCGCTCGATGCCGCCCGCACGGCCCGCGCCAGGGCGCATCAGAACGTCTGGATGGCCGGCCTCTACAACGTGATCGCTGTGCCGATCGCGCTCGTCGGCCTCGTGACGCCCCTGATCGCGGCCCTGGCGATGTCGAGTTCCTCCATCGTCGTGACCCTCAACGCCTTGCGCCAACCGCGGAGCACCAATCGATGACCGTTCTGGGTATCCTGATCCCGGCCTCGCTCGCCCTCGGCGCGGTCGGTCTCGTGGCCTTCCTCTGGTCACTGCGCGCCAAGCAATACGAGGACCTGGAGGGCACGGCCGCCCGCATTCTCCTCGACGACCGCGACCCCGAATGCTGAGATCCCAGAGCTAGGCCCCAAGAGCCGAGGATTTAGGGCGCCGTCGCGCCCACCTCGACCAGAACTGCCGCATAGAAGACCGCGCTCGCGGCCAGCACATGCCCGTGCCAGATCGCATTCTGATAGGGCAGCCGGTCCCAGAGG
>JBCCLX010000185.1:0-8132 GCA_039026635.1 Pseudomonadota bacterium | reverse complement strand
GCGCGAAGATGAATGCGATAACGACCGCGGCTCCGATGAAGGCGGAGACAGGCAGGAGCCAGGGCCGCAGCGCCCCGGGCAGGGCGCCGGCCACCACGCCACCGAGCACGATCGTCGCGACGGCACCGAGAGAGGCGCCGCCCGTGACGCCGATGAGCCCGGGCTCGGCCAGCGGATTGCGGAGCACGCCCTGCAGCGCGGCACCTGCGAGGGCCAGGGCCACGCCCGTTGCAAGGCCGAGGACCACGCGGGGCAGGCGGATCTGCCAGACGATCGCGTTCTCGGCCGGCGTCCCTGCGCCCGCGAGGGCGAGCAGTACCCGGCCCGGAGCAATGTCCACGGGGCCGAGGGCAAGCCCCGCCAGGGCCAGACCCGCCACGAGCGCCCCCAAAAGACCAAGCGCAGGCAGCGAGAAGCGCGGAGCAGCGGCCGAGAGCGTGGTCACGCCCTTAGAGCCCCGCCGCGATCGCTCGATCGTCGTGCAGCGCCCGGGCCAGTTGCGCGATCGCCGCCGGCGTGCGGGGGCCGAAGCCGAGAAGCAGCATCCCCTCCATGGCCACTCCTCGGTTGGACTGGCCCGCGGGCGTGAGCGCGATCTCGGGGCGGGTCATGACCGTCGAGACGCCGCCCATCCGCTCGGCATGCTGCTCCATCATCAGCACGATGTCGGGCGCACTGGCGATGATGGCCTCGCGGCTCATGGGTTTGTAGCCGTTGACGCCCGCGCCTGCGTTCTGTCCGCCGGCGAGCGTGATCATACGGTCGGCCGTGGTCTCTGTGCCGCCGATCAGGGGGGCGCCATTGCGGATGCTGAGGATGAAGAGCACGCGGGGGGCGCTCTCAAGCGTCGCCACTTTGCTCTGCACATCCGTGAGCGAGGCGGTGAATTCGGCGGAGAGGGCGGCGGCCTTCTCCGTCAGGCCGAGCGCCTCGCCGACGAAGGCGATCTTCTCGGGGATGTCGACGACGTCCGTGCTCTCCGGCGCCCGCGCCACCTGCACGCCGGCCGCCGCCAGCTGCTCGAAGACGACGTCTGGGCCCGCATCATGGGCGGCCAGAAGCAGATCGGGGCCGAGCGAGAGGACACCTTCGGCGGAGAGGCGGCGGACATAGCCGATCTGGGCCAGCTCGGTGGCCTCCGGCGGCCAGTTCGAGGTCTGATCCACGCCGACGATGCGGTCACCGGCGCCAAGCGCATAGACGATCTCCGTCAGATCGCCACCGGCGACCACAATGCGCCGTCCGCCCGGGGCTGCCCGAAGGATGCCGGGGACACCCAGGCTCGCGACGCTGCCTGCGCCGATTAGAAATTGCCGCCGCTTCATGCCGCTGCTCCCAGGCTCTGCTCCAAAAGGCCGCGCCAGGCATCGCGCTCAGGCTCACCGGGGGGCCTGCTGCCGAAAAACTGGCAGATCAGCTGATGCTGCGCGTCGAAGAGCTCCACGGAGGTGATGCGTCCGCGCAGGCGCGTCGGTTTGATCACCACCCAGGTGCTCGCGATCTTGTCGGTGCGCAGATGCAGATTGAACCCGGGATCGAGGACGTTGAGCCAGGGCCCCATGGTGGCGACCTGCTCGACGGGGCCGGAGAAGATCTGCAGACAGCCCGGATTGCCGACAAAGCACATCAGCGAGACGCCACTCTTGGCTGCCCCCGTCAGCATGCGTTCCACGATCTCGGCCGTGGTGCAGAAAGCCAGATCCTCGCCCGCAAGGCGCAGCGCCTGCTCCCGGCCCGCCCCCGTCTCGCGTAGGAGGCGATGGAAATCATGGCTGTGATCGAGGGCGAGCCATCCTTCGCGCAGCGCCACGACATCGATCTCGCTATCGGGCCGTTCGGGCTCCGGCGCGGCACTTGGGGCGAAGGTCGTGGGCTCTGAGGCGCTGTCAAGGTTGTCCTCTACGATGCGCTGCCAGAGCGCCATATCCGTGCTCGCGACCGCGTAGAGCTTGATAACCGGCATGCCCGTTGCATCGAAGACCTGGATCGAGGAGCGCCGGCCCGAGCGTGTCTCCTCGCGCACCGCATAGCCCACGTGCCAGTGGCGCAGGAAAAGGCGCAGATCGATGCCGCCGAGCACCTGTCCCATGGTGTTGTGGCTGGCGACCGTGTCCATCTGCCCGGTCGTCTCATGCACCGCGGCGTCGTTTCGCGTGAGCGACATGACGGGCCCTGCGTCCTTCAGAGCCTCGAGCAGCCCGACGAAGTCGACACCGCGAGGGGCCAGGCGATGGACATCGTCCCCGCGCCGCGCCTCCACCAGCACCCCCTCGGTCACGCCGAGCGCATCGGCGATGTCTCGACTGCGGGCCGTTGGATCGGCCGCTTTACGCGCGTGAAAGGCGGTGGCGAGATCGAGTGGCGCAGTCTGCAGGCGCGGTTCGGCCATGCGGTGTCTCCTAGAATCGCACGGTGGCGGAGAGCTTCACAGCCAAACCGGGGCTGTTGAGCTCGCTCGGATGCACACGGAAGCGGCGGTCGGTCACGTTGTCGATGCCCGCGGCAAAGATGGCACCGGCGAGCGGACCCTCCGACGGCTGCCAGTTCGCGAAGATGTCGAAGACGGCGTAGCCGGGGGTCGTGATCGTGTCTTCGGGCACGTCCTCCTCATTGATCCCGCGGGTGAAAGTGCCCCGCACGCCGATCTCCAAATCGTCGATGGGGCGCACGCCGCCCACGAGGACGAGCCGGTCCTGCGGGATCGAGGAGAGCTCCCCGCCGTCCCGCTCCTCGCCGCGCGGGATGGTGAGGCCGGCGGAGGCGAACCACAGCCCTGCATCGTAGTCGACCTCGCCCTCGAAGCCATAGAGCGTCGCGTCCACATTGCGGTTGGTCGTCGTCCCCGTCACCTCGACCTGGCGGGTGATCGGATTGAAGGCGGCCGTGTTGAAATCGACGCCCACAACAACGGTATCGATGAAGTCATCGACGCGGGCGTAGTAGCCGTTGCCCGAGAGCAGCAGGCTGTCTCCGGCGAAAACCAGATCGTTCATCTGGTAGCGGGTGCCGACCTCGATCTGCGTCGCCCGCTCGGGTTCGAGATCCGGCGTGGGGACGAACTCGTTCACGCCTGTGAAGAAAGGCGCGCCCGATCCTGGCGGGCCCAGCGAGAAGCTCGGGATCACGAAGTGCACGCCGTCGGAATAGAGCTCTGTCAGTGTCGGCGCCCGGAAGGAGCGCGAGGCCGACGCAAAGAGCTGCAGGTTCTCGGTCGGCTGCCAGTTGACGGCCAGCTTCGGCGAGGGCTGGCCTTCGCTGCGATCCTCGAAGGTGCTCTCAGGGCGGAGTTGAAAGTAGTCGAACCGAATGCCCGGCGTCAGCGTCAGGCCCGGCAGCACCTCGAAATCGGCCTGAGCAAAACCCGCAAAGAAACGGCGCTTGGCATCGGGCGATTGCAGTCGCGGCTCCCCATCGCGACGCGCTTCCTGTTCGTCCTCGAAGATCTCGATGCCATAGGAGGCCGCGACCGGGACGTTGCCGATGGCGAAGCGGGAGACGTTGGTGGCCTCAAAGCCGAGCGTCGTGAACTCCGTCTCGTCGAAGCGACCGTCGAAGAAGCGATCCTCGTCCACGCTCGCGTCGTTGTAATAGGCGAGGGCGGAGACATCGATCAGATCGTTCTCCGGGGCCGACCAGTCCCAGGCCAGACGCGCCGTCTGATAGGTCAAGTCGCGGTCGACCACATTGGTCGGCGTGCCCTGAACGTTGGCGTTGGGCGGCGTCGCCCCGTCATCGCGATAGATCTGATAGCTCGCCTCAAGCCTGTGCCCGTCACCCGGCTCCCAGCCGAGCTTTAGGAGCCCGTTCTGGCTGTCGATCTCCGAGTTGCGGATGTCCTCGTTATCGCCGTCCTCGAGGTCTGAGAACATCGGCCGGCCCGCATAGAAGACGAGGGCGTCGAATTCTTCGTACTGCACGGCCGCTGTGCCCGCGCCGAGGAACTCCGTGCCCTGGCTATTGAAGCCGAACTTCAGCTCGCCGGCCCAGGTCTCGCCGGGGGCGACCACATCGGCGGCGTCCTTGGTCTCAAGGAAGATGACGCCGCCGAGGGCGCCGGAGCCGAAGAGCGTGGACTGCCCGCCGCGCAGAACCTCGACCTGCTTCAGGATGGTCGGATCGGTGAAGAAGCGCCCGCGGTGGGCGAGGTCGAAGTTCTGACGCGCACCATCGACACGGATCACCACCTGCTCGTCCTGAAAGCCGCGAATGTTCGGCTCCTGCGCGATGCCGCGCGGACCGCCCTCGATCGTCACGCCGGGCTGATCGCCGAGCAGGTCCCCATAGGTGGAGGGCTGTCGGCGGATGATGTCGTCCTGCCCCACCACGCTCACGGCATTGGGTGTCTGCAGCAGTTGGCGGTTGTCGCGGGAGCCACCGAAGACCGTGATCTCCGGCAGGCGCGCTGATCGCACGCGCTCGCTCGATTGCGCTGCTGCCTGCTCTGCCGTGGTACCTGTGGCGATGAGCGCTGCCATCAGAGCCAGTTGCCCCTGCGAAAACGTTGTTCTGTCGGCCATGCCGCCCTGTCGCCCCCTTGTCCCGTGGATTACGCGCGGGTCGGGCTTCCTCACCAGGCTATAGGCCGGGCCGTCGGTGGCATGTCCGCATCTCGTCTGAGCTAGCGGATACCGACTATTTCAGTCAAGTTTTTCGTCCTTCAGTCTGTACTCTTCTCGACGCCCATATCCGCGTCGAAATCTCGATGTTTCAAAAGCGGTTACGGCCGCGTGGGCCGCGGCGCGTCACGCGAGAAAGTAGAGCGCGCGCCGCGAGCGACCAGCATTCTTCGGGCGAGATCGGCCCGGTCGGACTGTCGGCTTGGCCTAGGTCCACTGCGTCTCAGCGCAGGTCGAAGTTCACCGGCACGACGACTTCGAGACGCGCCACGCCGACCTCTTCCGGGATCGGGGGCAGGCGCCCGATGCGCTGCAGGATCGCAAGGATCTCTTCGTCGAGCAGCCTGTGGCCCGTGCTCTTCGTCAGGCGCATCGTCGCCACGGCGCCGCTGGCTTCCACCACGAAATAGAGATGCCCGATGCCTTCCTGGCGACGGGACTGGGCCCGGCGGGGATAGCGCTTGTTGCGCGCCAGAAGGGCTGCGAGACGGGTCATATAGTCCCGCTTCGCACCCGGATTGCCGCCCGAGGTGGCGCGCTCACCGGTCCCGGTGTTGGCCGCACTCCCCGATGCCCCGGAGCTGCCCTGACCGCGCGTGTCTTGGACCTCCTGAGCCGCATCGCCACCGCTCCTCGCCGCCTGACGAACAGGCTCCTTCGGCGGCTCCGCGGCTTTTTTCGCGGGTGCGGGCTCACGCTTGCGCTCGGGCTCCTGGCGCGGCTGGGTGAGGGCTTTCTTGCGCGCCGGCGGCACGTCGCGGGGCCGGGTGCGGGGCATGGGGACGATCATGGCGTCGGGATCGACGGCCTCCGTGGTGTCGACTTCGGGCGGCGCTGGCGTCTCCGCCGTCACGGTAGCGGCGGGATTAACGGCGGCGACCTCGATCTCCTCCGGCACAGCCTCCTCGGCGGTCTCCACCGGGGGTGTCTCAACCGTCACCGCCTCGGCCACGGCCGGTTGCACGGGCTGAACCTCGACCGGCACCGCCTCCGTCGGGACGACCTCCGCCGGCACGACCTCTTCGGGCGCGGTTTCGGCGATGACCGTCTCGACCGTAGGGGCAGGCGCTGGTGCTTCCACGGCGGCGACGGGCTCTGCGGTCATCTCCGGGACGATCTCGGTCGGCGTCATCGTCGGCGCCGCCCGCGCAACCGGCGTTGCCTCGACGGGCCTGGCCTCAGCCACGGGCTCTGCCGTCACCGGCGGCGCCTCGCGCGCTTGTTGCACCTCGACGGGGGTGTCCTCAGCCGGCGCTACCTCCGCCTCCGCGGTCAGCGGGGTGGCCTCGGTCACGGTTTCCGGGGTTTGCGTCGCCGTTGGATCCGGGGGTGCTGTCTCCGACATATCCTCGGGCTGCACTGCCTCGGCTGTCTCGCTCGTCGTCTCCGCCGCTTCGTCGGGCGCCACAGGCGCGGCGGCGCCGGGGGTACCGCCGGCCGTGCCCATCGACACAGAGACACCGCCGACACCCGCACCGATCGCCCCGCTCTTGACCGGTACCCAGAAGACGGCGACGGCGGTCGCGCCATGCAGGCTCGCCGCCACAACGGCCGCGGGCAGGAGATGTCGACGTCTGAGCTCCATCAGCCTTCCCCCGTGCCCTCGTCCGCCGCACCGCCAGCACCTGCGCCAACGCCAGCACCAAGGGCCTCCTCGCGCGTCGGGACGGTCATCAACCGCACGCGGGCGATGCCGCTGTTGCGCAGCCGCTCAATGAGGGCGACCACCTGCGCGGCCGCGACCCGACCGTCGCTCTTGATGCGGATCTGTGCCTCGGGCCCGGCAGCTTCGATCTGCTTGAAGAGCGCCTCCTCGTCGATCAGCGTGCCGTCGAGCGCCAATTCGGCTGCAGGGCCGATGGCAATCAGCATGGGCTCATTGGCAGGCTTGCCATCGCTCGCCGATGTCGTCGGTACGATCTCGAAGGGGTCAGCGGCCGAAAGGCGGCCCACGACCATGAAGAAGATCAGCAGCAGGAAAACGATGTTGATGAGGGGCAGGATCCGCTCGTCCTCATCCCCGCGATCCCGTCGCTTCGCAAACATGCTGGCGCGTCGCTTCATCCGGTCACCCTCCGCCTGGCATGAGGGCGATGTCGGTGATGCCGGCTGCGGCGATCGTGTCGAGCAGCGTCACCATCCGCTGCATGTCGACACCGGCGACCGGGCGGATCAGGACGCGTTGATCGGGCTTGGTGGCCACGCGCGACGTGAGCCGCGCACCGAGCGAGGCGAGATTGAGCCGCTCCCCGGAGAGCCGCGGGCCCTCGGGCGTCAGCTCGACCAGGAGCGCGCCTTCGACGCCGGGCGCGCCGCCCGGCCGCCCCGCCGAGGTGAGCTCGATCGAGCGCCAATCGAGAAAGCTCGAGGCGAGCATGAAAAACACCAGCAGGATGAAAACCACGTCGATCAGCGGTGTGAGCGAGATCCGCAGCCGCTTGCGCGGCCTACTCGCCAGGCTGGGCGGCGTGGAGGCTGTATGGGCCAAGATCCATGCTCCTGGAGCTCTCAAGCGCCCGCGCACCCGCGTCGCTTTCGGTCGTTGTGCGCACCCATCCTGTGGAGAAGAGGCTCGCGAGGCCGGTGTCGATTATATGCTCGACCCTCTCGATCCGCCGTTCGAACCAGTTCACCGCGGTGACAACGGGGATCGCGACGGCAAGACCCACGGCCGTGGTCAGCAGTGCTTCCCAGATGCCGCCCGATAGAATGGCGGGATCGACCTGGCTGCCGGCGGCCTCTAGCTGACCGAAGGCCGCGATCATGCCGAGCACCGTGCCGAAGAGGCCGAGCAGCGGCGCGAGCGAGGCGATCACTTCGAGCGGCCGCATCCAGCCCCGCAGCGCTTCGACCGCACTCTGCGCCTCGGCATAGCAGTGCTCCCGGATCCGGGCTTCCTCGACACCATGCGCCAGGCCATCCATGGCGAGCGCGAGGGTGCGGGCTGCGGGATTGCGGCTCGTGCGGATGCTCTGCAGTGCTTCGCGTTCGCGACCCTGCCGCCAAAGGGCGAGCGCGCCCTGTACCGCGCGCCTGTCGCCCATACGCGATGCCCAGAACTGCACCAGCTTCGCGATCACGATCGTGAGTGCAAAGATCGACATCGCAGCCAGGATAATGACGACCGGCCCGCCTGCCTCCATCAGCTCCCCAGCGCGGCCGAGAGCGCCAAGCACCTGGCCCGTCGTATCCGCCGCAGGCGCGGGCTCGAAGGGCATCGCATCGAGATCGGTGGTCGTCCCATCGAGCGCCTCGACGGCCGCGGGTCCGGTCCCGTCCCCTGTCGCTGTCTCCGTCCCAGCCCCTGTTGGTGAGGCGGTTGCCGGGTCGGCCGTGCTGGTCGTCACCGCACTGGTGTCGGCCTGGGCGAGGACAATATCTGTGTCTTGGGCCATCCGCGCTGCTCCTAATTGACCAGATCGACGTCTGACCGCGAGGAGACGGCCAGAAGCTGTCGGCAGTCGTCCCGCGCGGCGCCGCCGGCCTCACAGCCCAAGACGCCGTTGACCAGCATTC
>JBCCLX010000184.1:0-8144 GCA_039026635.1 Pseudomonadota bacterium | reverse complement strand
GTCCGCCCGGCTCATGCCGGCGGTCGGCTCGTCCAGCAGCAGCAGTTTCGGCTTCTGGATCAGGCCCATGGCGAGTTCGAGACGCCGCTTGTCACCGCGGCTCATCTCGGAGGCGCGGGACTGGGCGAGATGGTCGAGGCGCAGGTCGGCCAGCACCTCCATCGCCTGCTGCATCACCGATTTCTCGCGCAGCACCCCGCCCCAGCCGTTCATGGTGAAGGCCCCGTCGCGCTTAGCGAAGGCGGGGATCATGACGTTCTCCAGGAGGGACAGCTCGCCGAAGATCTCCGGCGTCTGGAACACGCGGGCGACGCCGAGCTGGTTGATCTCATGCGGCTTGATGCCGAGCAGTGAATGCCCAGAGAACATCACGGTCCCAGTATCCGGAACCAGCCGGCCGACGAAGCAATTCAGCAGCGTCGACTTGCCCGCCCCGTTCGGCCCGATGATCGCATGAACGCTGCCCTCCTCGACCGAGAGGTTGACCTCGTTCAGCGCCTTCAGGCCGCCGAAGCTTTTGTTGACGTTACGAACTTCGAGGATCGCACCCATGGCTCCCTCCCTCACTCAGCCGGCGCCGGGGCGGGATCACCACCCTCGCGCTCTGTGTTCTTGCGCTTGGCGAAGAGGCGCTGGATGCGGGCCAGCCCCTCCATCATGCCACCGGGCAGGAAGATAACGACCGCCATGAAGACGAGCCCGAGCAGCAGGTGCCAGCCCTCGCCCACGAAAAGCGCGGAGAAGGACACCAGCGGATCCGTCAGGAACTCGGGCAGGAAGGAGCCGAAGAACTCCTCCAGAATGCCCTTGTTCAGCGAGGAGACGATCTGCTCCATGTACTTGATGATGCCAGCGCCGAGGACCGGGCCCAGCAGCGTGCCCATGCCGCCGAGGATCGTCATCAGCACGACTTCACCAGACGCCGTCCACTGCATGCGCTCAGCCCCCGCCAGCGGGTCGGTGACCGCCAGCAGCCCGCCCGCGAGCCCGGCATACATGCCGGAGATCACGAAGGCGGCCAGCGCATAGGGGCGCGTGCTGATGCCGGTGTAGCTCAGCCGGTTCTGATTGGTCTTCACCGCGCGCAGCATGAGGCCGAAGGGCGAGCGGAAGATGCGCATAGCGATGTAGAAGCCGAGGATCAGCACCGCGGCGCAGAAGTAGAAGCCGGTGTTAAACTGGAAGGTGTAGCCGATGGCCGTCCACTCCCAGGTCTGGTTCATCGGCAGGCCGAAGAGGGTGGGGAACGGCAGGTTGCCGCCCTCGGTCGCCCCATCCAGGTAACGCGGGTCATCGAGGTTGAGCGTCAGCCCCGTCTCACCCCGCGTGATCGGCGTGAGCACCGAATAGGCGAGATTATAGCTCATCTGGGCGAAGGCCAGCGTCAGGATCGAAAAGTAGATGCCGGAGCGACGGAGCGAGACGAACCCGATCAGAAGCGCGAAGAGGCCGGAGATGATCACGGCCAAGATCAGCGCCGGGATCACGTTCATCGTCAGCAGCTTGAACATCCAGACGGCGGAATAGGAGCCGACGCCCAGGAAGGCCGCATGACCGAAGCTGAGGTAGCCGGTCAGCCCGAAGAGGATGTTGAACCCTATGGCGAAGAGCCCAAAGATCGCAAAGCGCTGCAACAGGTCCGGATAGCCGGCGCCGAAGGGCGCGAGCAGGATCGGGCCGAGCAGCACCACCAGCGAGAAGGCGATCAGCAGCAGGCGGTCCTTGGCGGGGGAGACGGTGGAGGTGGACATGGCTCAGGTCTCCATCACGCCCTTGCGACCCATCAGGCCACGCGGACGAACCAGAAGAATGACGACGGCGATGAGATAGATGATGATCTGGTCGATCCCGGGCAGGATCTGCTTGATCTCATTCATCGAAGCGAAGCTTTGCAGGATGCCGAGCAGGAAGCCGGCCGCGACCGCGCCGCCCAAGCTTCCCATGCCCCCGACCACGACGACGACGAAGCTGAGCACCAGGAAGTTCATGCCCATGTTGTAGTCGGGCGGCAGGATGGGCGTGTACATCACCCCCGCAAGCCCCGCGACGACGGCGGCCAGCCCGAACATGATCGAAAAGCGCCTGTCGATATCGATCCCGAGAAGGCCCACCGTCTCCCGATCCGCCATCCCGGCGCGCACGACCATCCCGAAGGTGGTGAACTGCAGGAAGGCGAACACAGCGCCGAGGACAGTCAAGGAAAAGGCCAGATAGGCGATGCGCCACCAGGGGTAGACGACGACCCCCGGATCGAACCCGATGACCGCCCCGATATCGGCTGCACCGCGGAAGCTCTCCGGCGTGGGTTGGGCGATCGGATTGGCACCGAAGTAGGCCTTGACCAGTTCCGAGAGCACGATGGCGAGCCCGAAGGTCACGAGGATCTGCTCGGCATGGGGGCGCTTGTAGAAGTGCCGGATCAGCCCGCGCTCCATCGCGATGCCGATAAAGAGCATGAAGGGCAGGGCGAGGAAGATCGACAGGAAGACCGAATATTCGACCATCCAAGCGCCCGCATCGCCGAACCAGAGCTGCACATAGGGCGTGCGCACCTCCATGGGCGTGCCCCAGGCCGTGAGCTGCGTCTCGTCGAGCACGACGCTCTCCTTCGTGAGGAGATAGCGCGTGGTGACCGCACAGAAGGCGCCGAGCATGAAGAGCGCGCCATGGGCGAAGTTCACGACGCCGAGAGTGCCGAAGATGAGGGTGAGGCCGAGGGCGATCAGCGCGTAGGCGCCGCCCTTATCGAGACCATTCAGAAACTGCAGCAGGATGGCGTCCATGGCCCAACCCCTTCTAGCGCGTGCCTGCGAGGACGGATCGAAGGCGCCTCGGGGGCGCCTCCGACCTTAGCGGTGCGTGCAGAGGGCGATCAGGCGCCCGAGTTGCACTGGCCGAGGCTGCCGCCGGCAAACATCGGATGGTCCGGTGCATAGGTGATGGCCTCGGTCGAGGCGGTGTCGACCACCTCGAGAAGGTCGAACTGCGAGGTCGGGTTCTCGTTGCCCTTCACCACGAGCACCGGCTTGAAGCACTGGTGATCTTCGGCGCGGTAGAGGGTCGGCCCATTACCGAGACCGTCGAACTCGAAGTTCTCGAGCGCCTCGACGACCGCGCAGGGATCGAAGGAGCCGGCACGCTCCACGGCATCGGCATAGAGCATGACCTGGGCATAGCAGGTGTGCGCGGCCTGGCTCGGCGGGAAGCCGTACTGCTGACCGAAGCTCTTCACGAAGGCCTTCGAGCCCTCGTCCTGCAGCGACCAGTGCCAGTTGGTCGTGCCGAAGATGCCCTTCACGTTCTCGCCGGCACCCTGCGCCATGACGCGGCTGAAGAGCGGCACGACGACCTCGAGGTTCTTGCCGTTGACCACGCGGTCGCGCATGCCGAACTGCACGGCCTGGGTGACCGAGTTCACCATGTCGCCGCCGTAGTGGATCAGCATCAGCACATCAGCGTCCGAGTTCAGGACCGGCGTGAGATACTGCGAGAAGTCACCGGCACCGAGCGGCGTGCGCACCGAGGCGACCGTGTTCCAGCCCACATTGGTGGAGACCTCTTTCATGGTCTCTTCAACCGACCAGCCCCAGTTGTAGTCGGCGACCAGCATGTAGACGTTGCGGTCCTTGCCATACTGCGCCTCGAGCACCGGGCCGAGGGCGGCGCCGGACATATACGCGTTGCAGAAGTGGCGGAAGCCGTTGGCGCGGCGGTCCTTCCCGGTCGTGTCGTTGGCGTGGGTCAGGCCCGCCATGAAGATGATGCCGGCCTCCTGGCAGTAGGACTGCACGGCCACGGCCACGCCCGAGGACGAGCCGCCGGTGACCATCACGGCGCCATCGGCCTCGACCATGCGCTTGGCGCTGGCGCGGGCGGCGTCCGATTTGGTCTGCGTGTCGCCGGTGACGAACTCGACCTTCTTGCCGAGGATGCCGTTGCCCTTCAGCGCCTTCGAGCTGAAGGTATTCATCATGCCACCGTCGCCCTCACCATTGAGGTGCTGCACGGCGAGCTGCTGCGCGCGGAGCTCGTCGGCGCCTTCTTCGGCATAGGGGCCGGTCTGGGGCACGTTGAAGCCGAGCGTTACCGTCGAGCCGGTCGGCGCGTTGGTATGCGCATAGGCGTTGCGGTGGAAGAAGGTCGGCGCGGCGAGGCCGGCACCGAGGACGCCGGCGCTCTTGATAAGGCCGCGGCGGTCAAGCTTGAAGTTGGTCATGCAGTCCTCCCGAGTGATGTTTGGGTGCCGCGTTCGTCATCGAGCGACCCTGAAACATCGGTTAGCGCCGGTTCTGGCACCAGTGCCGGGAGAATGCGCGCTGCCTGTAAAGTCGGCAACAAGCGTTTGACTTGGATCAGGAAATTTGTAAACTTCAAGAAGTGCTGCACTGCAAAAATGTCAACGAATGACATTGCGGCGCAGCAAGTGACTGCCGGGCAAAGGTTTTCTTATGGCTCAGAGCCTCCAGGGGTCGATCCTCGGCGCACGCATCCGAGCGCGTCGAAAGGAGCTACGGATTACGCAGGCCGAACTGGCCCGCAGGGTGGGAATCTCTCCCAGTTATCTCAACCTGATAGAGAGAAATAAGCGGGGAATCGCCGGTCGGTTGTTGACCGAGATTGCCGGCGAGATTGGCATTCGACGCGACGAATTGGACGGTGAGGCGGAGAAACGTCTTGCGGCCGAGCTTGCCGAGATCGCCACCGATCCGCGCCTCGCGAGCTTGTCGCTCTCGGCCGCAGATACCGGCGATCTGATCGGACGCCTGCCAGGCTGGGCACGAGCCTTGGGCGTGTTGGCGCGCTCGGAGCGCGAACTCACCGCGATGGTCCGCGCGCTCAACGATCGGCTGACCCATGATCCGTTTCTGGGCGAGGCCGTGCACAGAATGCTGACGCATATCTCCGCGCTGCGTGCCGCGGCCGAGATCCTGCGCGATGTGCCCGATATCGCGCCCGAGGATCGCGCGCGCTTTGTCGGCATCCTGGCGGAGGAAAGCGGCCGGCTCTCAGAGGTCGGCACGGCGCTTGCCGGCTTCTTCGACAGGGCCCATGAAGCGCGCGAGGCGATCACGCCGGAGGACGAGGTGGAGACGCTCTTCGAACGGCGGGCCAACCACTTCGCCGAGATCGAAGCCGCGCTCTCCAAGAGCAACGGTCACGCGGATCGGATGGTGGCCTCGACCATCGACACGGTGCTGCAGGCCGAGACGGGGCTGCATAGCGATGCGGCGCGCGCCCACGCCCGGCAGCGTCTGACCCGCTATGCTGAGGACGCCATTGAAGCGCCCCTGACCCAACTCCTGGCCGCCGGTGCCGAGACGGCCTGGGATGCGGAGATCATGGCCGACCGGCTGCATTGCGGCATCGATGTCGTGTTTCGACGCTTTGCCTGCCTGCCGCCAGCAGAGCCTGGGGAGAAGCGTCCCCGCTTCGGCTATGTCGAGACCAATGCCGCCGGGGTCGTCACGCAGTTTCTTGGCTTGCCGGGGCTTGCACCGCCGCGTTTCGGCATCCCCTGCCCGCTCTGGATCCAATTCCGCGCGTCAAGCCAGCCTGGTCAGATCCTGCGGCAGCGCGCGAGTTTTCCCACTGGCCTCGAGTTCATCCTGATCGCGCGCGGACGCACGACCAAGGCCCCCGGCTTCGGCGCCACGGTCTTACCGGTGACTGACCTCGTGGCGCTCGACCCGAAGGACGCGGGGCTTACCGTCTATGGGCGCGATGCGGCGAGCCTGCCGCCCGAACCGGTTGGCCAAAGCTGTCGGATCTGTCCGCGCGTCGACTGTGCCCATCGGGTCGCAGCGACGCTCGTGGGATGACGCGGGCAGCCGCACGAGGCAAATGAACGGGACATAATGTTGCGGAATGCCTTTCCGCGAGGCAGAATAGAGGATCAGCATCCCGGCAAAGAAGGATGCGTGGATCGACTGGCGCTGCGGCGCTGCGGGAGGAAGACCATGACCATCAGTCTGGGCGTCCGAATACTCTTAGCCGAGGACGAACCGAGTATCGTTGCCTCGCTCAGCTTTCTGCTGGGGCGCGCCGGCTTCGAGGTCGAGGTCGAGAGCGATGGGGAGCGTGCTGTGCAACGGGCGCTGGCGGAGCAGCCGGCGCTCATGGTGCTCGACGTCATGCTGCCGGGTTGTGACGGCTTTGAAGCGCTGCGCCGCCTGCGCGCCGATCCCCGGACCAAATCCCTGCCCGTCGTGATGCTCACAGCCAAAGGGCAGCGCGAGGATCGCGACACGGCGATCAGTCTCGGCGCAAGCGCCTTCATCACCAAGCCCTTTGCCAATGCCGAGATCGTGGAGGCCGTGCAGCGGCTGGCCCATACCGTGGCGCCCGCACGCTCTGAAGCCGAGCATCATGGCGCGGCCTCCGAGGCTGGCTGAGTGAGCCCATGAGTTTCGCGGCCAACCGCCGGCCCGTCCCGCAGCGCCAAGACGCCCCGGGCACAAACGGCGGCGACGCGGCGCCCACAACCCAAGCACAGCGGGGCGAGACGGAGATGGGCGAGATCGCCGCGCGCAGGCGTCGGCGGCGTGATGCCGTCATGGCCCTGCCGCTCGCCGGCATTTTGTTGTTGTTCTCGCCCGTGATGCTGATCTTCGATCTCGACGGCACCATCCTCGGGGTGCCCGCGCCCGTCGCCTACCTCTTCATCGCCTGGGCCGGCCTGATCGCTGCCGCGCGCAGCATCGGGCGCGGGCTCGCCATGGAGGCCGAGACCTCACGCCCCCGCACCCGCCGGCCCGGGAGCTGACGCGGTGCTGAGCGAGAACATTCTTCTCGTCGTCGCCCTCGGCTATGTCGTGCTGCTCTTCGCGATCGCGCATTATTGCGACCGCCGTGCCAGCCTGGCGCCAGGGCGCTGGCTGCAGTCGCCGCTCGTCTACACGCTCTCGATCTCGGTATACTGCACGTCCTGGACATTCTATGGCGCGGTCGGCTCTGCGGCGCGCTCCGGGCTCGAGTTCGCGACCATCTACATCGGGCCGACGCTCGTCTTCATCGGCTGGTGGTGGACGCTGCGCAAGCTCGTGCGCATCGGGCGCGTGCATCGGATCACCTCGATTGCCGATCTCGTCAGCTCGCGATACGGCAAATCGGCGAGCTTGGCGGTGATCGTCACCCTGATCGCCGTGATCGCGACCACGCCCTACATCGCGCTGCAGCTGCAGAGCATCACGGCCAGCTTCGAGGCGATCTCGGGGACAGAGCATCAGAGCCGCACGGCCTTCTGGGTCGCCTGCGGATTGGCGGCCTTCACGATTCTCTTCGGCACGCGCACGATCAATGCGAACGAACGCCATCACGGCGTGGTCGCCGCCATCGCGCTCGAAGCTGTCGTGAAGCTCGTCGCCCTCCTCGCCGTAGGGGTCTTTGCCGTCTGGGGCGTGGCTGGCGGGATCGGGGACATCTTCGACCGCATCCCCGACGGCATGATCGAGGCCGGCGAGATCTTCGATGCGCGCTGGTTCACGATGACAGCCCTCGCCGGCATCGCCATTCTCTGCCTGCCGCGGCAGTTTCAGGTGACGGTGGTGGAGAACACGGATGAGCGGCATCTGCTAACCGCGTCCTGGCTCTTTCCCCTCTACATGTTCCTGATGAGCCTTTTCGTGCTGCCCATCGCCATTGCGGGGGCGGCTTTCCTGCCACCGGATGCGAACCCCGACCTCTATGTGATCCAGCTGCCGCTCGCCTTCGACCAAAAGGCGCTGGCGCTGCTCGTGTTCATCGGTGGCTTCTCCTCGGCGACCTCCATGGTCATCGTCGCCTCCATCGCCCTCTCCACGATGGTGTCCAACCACATCGTGGCCCCGCTCGCGCTGCGGGCGCTGATGCGGGCCAATGCGGCATCGGGAGATGTGCGCGAGGTGCTGATTGCCTCGCGCCGGATCACCATTGGCGTGATCCTCGGCCTCGGCTTTCTCTATCTCGTTGTCTCGCAGGAGGCGGCGCTGGCCGCCATGGGTCTCACCGCCTTTGTCGGCGTGGCCCAAGTGCTGCCGGCAATGGCAGGGGGCATCATGTGGCGCGGCGCGACGCGGGCCGGCGCCCTTGCGGGGCTGACGGCAGGCGGGCTCCTCTGGCTCTACACCCTTTTTCTCCCCGCTCTCGACCCGGATGCCACTTGGGTT
>JBCCLX010000183.1:0-8150 GCA_039026635.1 Pseudomonadota bacterium | reverse complement strand
GTCGCCGCCGCAACCGAGACCTGCGCGGCCTGGATCGCCTCGAGAGCCGCAACCTTCGCCGCCGCATCCTCCCCCTCGGTTTGCAGCAGGTTGAGATAGCGCGGCGTCACCTCGCTCGCTTCTGCGATGGTGAAGGTGAACTCGGTGCCGAACTCGACGATCAGGCTGTCGACCAGCGCCTGAAACCGCTCTTCGTAGGGCAGTGACAGCGCTGGCGTCGCATCCGCTCCGTCCTGCAGCCAGAAGATGCCGGCGAGGTGGTAGGCCCCGGTCTCGAGCAGCGCGTTGATCTCGTCGAGCATGGCGCCATAGAGCTCGCCCGCATTGGGACCAGCGTCGTCCAGCGGGTACCAATCCGGCCTGTTCTCAAGCGGCGCGAGGCCCGTGCCGCCAACGCTTGTGTGCAGAAAAGCGGCGTCGATGCCTTCACGCTCGGCGTATTCCTCGAAGCCTTCATAGCGCTCGATCCGCACACCATTGCTCTGTCCGGCGGTGACGTAGAGGGGCGTCGTCATCTGCTCTGATCCTCGTGCTCGCGCGCGTCTCCTGATCGCGCTGTGACCCTCTCTCGCGGATGGGTCGATCTTACGATCTGCTGACGCTAACGCTTGGTCACTGCCGATCCGTCGCCGGGGACCCGAGGTGGTCGCGTGCGCCCGTGGGACGCGCTCGACGGAGCGCGGGTCCTTCCGCCCCACCCAAACCCTACCCAAAGAGGGGCCGACCACGGCATGCTAAGGACCCGAGGCTGTCGTCGAGACGACAGCGTCACCGGCCAGGAGAGGACCGACCGTGAGAGGACGACCCACCGCCCCCCGTTTGCTTGTGCTCTTCCTGACGATCTGGCTTGTGCCGATGCCGGCCGCCTCGCTGCCCGAGGAGACGCTGGCGCGGGTCGTCTCCGTGCTCCCGGTCTGGCCGAACGCGCCCCAGGGTGGCGGGGCCCGGCCGGGCAGGGCGCCGGAGGGAAGCGGGGTTGTCCTCGGCCCCGACGGGATTATCGCTACGGCACTGCATGTCGTCGACCCGGCAGAGCGCATCGATGTGCGCCTCTCGGACGGGCGCGTCCTGCCAGCCCGCCTGATCGCGGAGGATACCGCCACCGATATCGCGCTCCTCAAGGTCGATACAGCGCTTGCAGCCTTCGAGACGGCGCCGCCGCCAGGCTTGGCGGGACCCGTCTGTGCCATTGGAAACGCCTATGGGCTTGGCCTCTCGGTCTCCTGCGGGGTCGTCTCGGCACTGGCGGTCAGCGACGCGGGCTTCAACGCGGTCGAGGATTTCGTGCAGACCGATGCGGCATCCAACCCAGGCATGTCCGGCGGCGCTCTTGTCGACGCCGACGGGCGCCTCGTGGGCATGATGTCGGCCATCTTCGCCTCGGACGGCGATGGCGATATCGGGGTCAATTTCGCAGTCTCGGCAGCCCTGCTCGAGCGTGTGACGGCGGCCCTGCTGGCCGACGGTGAGGTCGTCTATCCATCGCCCGGATGGCGCCTGTCGCGGCTGCCGCGCGCCCGGCTGCGTGAGACCGCCGGCGCGCTTGTGGCCGCTCTAGCCCCCGAAGGCCCGGCGGACCGGGCGGGTATCCTGCCCGGCGATGTCGTCACCGCCATCGGCGCGCGGCGGATCCAGAAGCCCCGTGACGCCATCGCGGCCATCGCCATCCTGCCGCCCGGATCGGGGCCGGTCACCGTGGTGGTGGACCGGGAGGGCAGTGAAGAGCGCTTCTCCGTCTCCCTTGACCCCGACGCAGCGGCGCCGACCGCGCAGGCAGGCGCGGCGCCAGAGGCCGATCCGGTCGCGCCCGAGAGCGACTGCCCGCATCCTGCGCCCGTCTGCGAAGGTCGTCAGGCCGTGTTCCCGATCTCGGGCTTCATGCCGGTGGCCAGCGCCACCCGCATTGGGCCCGCGCTTCTCGTCACCAATCGGCACAATGTGGCCGATGAGGGGGAGGTGGTGGTCTTCACGCCGGAGGGACCGCTCCAAGGCCGGGTGGTCCCCTCGGCCTATGAGGGCGATCTGGCGCTGATCGCCATCGATGGCCTGCCGGAGGATGGGTTGATCCTGGCCCTCGAAGACCCCGCGCTCACCGAACCCTTCTTCGCCATCGGTGCGGATGTGGCGCGCCAGGAGGTGCGCGTCTTCGATTCTGGGACCTTGCTGGCACACCCGGCGGAGGAGGCCTTGCTCGGTCGGCTGCATGTGACCGCCCGGATGCAGCCTGGGGTAAGCGGCGGTGCGCTGCTCGATCCCATGGGGCGGCTCGTCGGCATCGCAGCCGGGGGCGGCGAGGGGCGCTTCGAGGCCATTCCCATCGCTGATGTGCGCGCGCTCATCGCGATGCGGGAGGCGGCGGATGCCGAGGCCGTGCATCAGCGGCTCGGCGCAGCCTTCGCGGCCTGTACCGCCGCGCTTGATCGGGTAGCCAGCGGCGATGCGACGGCCATCGCAGGGATCGCCGAGCCCTGCGCCGCATCGCAGAACCAGGGCCAGTTCCTCGAGGCGGGGCGTATCCTGGCCCGCGCCGGCGATGTGGCGGGTGCCATCGATCTGCACAGGCGCGCCGTCGCGCAGACGCCCAACTCCATCAACGCGCGCCTCTCGCTCCTCGTCTCTCTGCAACTCGGCGGCCGGTTTCCCGAGATGATGCCCCATGCCCGCTGGATGATGACCGCCGCGCCGGATGATCCGAGCGCGCTGCGGTTTTCGATCCAATCCGGTGTCTGGGGCGGGGATGAAGCGCTGGCGGAGGAGGGCTATCGTCTGCTCCTGGAGGCCGATCCCCGCCAAGCCCAGGCGGCGCGCCGCTTCATCGACAATGCCCCACCGGCGCCGCCGCGGCGCTAGCCTTGTCCCCCATTAATCCGGCGTGCCGTCAGTTTGGGATGCCGTCAGTCGCTTTCGGGATCGGGGATCCAACCGATGGCAACCACGCCCGCGCGCTCGAAGGGCGAGGGCGCCGCGCGGGCGAGGATGCGCGCCTTCAACGCCGCAGCCGTCAGCCCTGGCTCTCGCGCCAAAAGCCGTGCGGCCAGGGCCGCGAGCCGCGGCACCGCATAGCTCGTGCCGGACGCTTTCCCGGAGGCGCCGCGAAAATCGACGATCGGCACGTTCTCCCCCGGCACCATCACATCGACGCTGACCCCGCCCCAGTTGGACCGATCCGCCAAGCGCCCGAAGGCATCCGACGAGGTCACCACGATCATGTTGTCGAGCGTGAGCGCGGCCGGCCAGACGGGCACGGCGTCGATATCGCGCCCGTCATTGCCCGCCGAGACGATCGCCAACATGTCGCGCCCCGCGATGGCCTGCTCGAAGGCCGCCCAATCCTCGCGCCGATTGCTGCCAAGGGGCATCGCGATCACGCGCGCCCCCGCTTCGGCCGCACGCGCAACCAAATCGGCCATGCGTTCGAGGTTCCCGCTCGGAAAGCGATAGGGGACAAGCGCCGCCCCCGGCGCCTCCCGCGCCAGGACCGAGGCCACCGCCGTGCCATGGCGGATCGGCAAAAACGGGCCGCGCGAGACGTCACCGTCATAGGGCCAGGGATCGAGATCCCAGAAATCATAGCCGAGGGGGCGGCCCTCAGCATCGCGCGCCAGCCGATCGCGAAAGAGCGGCAGGTCATAAGCCAGTCCTGAATCGACCAGCGCGACGCGCGGCCCACCGGGATCGACCCCGGGCGGCCAGGGCGCCTGGAGCGTCTCGACCCAACGCACGGTCTCGAGATCGCCGTCCATCTGCGCAAGGCGGCGCAGAACCGGCCCCTCCGCCTCGATCCGCCGGCTTGAGCGCAGCGTGCAGGTGCCATCGCCGAAGGCCTGCATGGTGGGCCGCGTGCCCTCGCTTTCAGCCGCGAAATGCGCCACGACGAACTGCCGGAGGCGCCCGCCGATCTGTCGCCGCTCGATCTCGAGCTCATCGGCCCCAGGCAGAAGGAGGCGCACGGTGATGCGCCGAGGCTCGCCACGCGCCGGCAGTCGCGTCTCATCCAGCATCCAGCTGCCGGGTAGCGCGTCCTGTGCTGTCAGCCCATCCAGCCCATCGCGCGGGCAGAGCTCCTCGACCGCGAGCCTGATCCAATCGGCAGGCGTCTCCTGGCCCGCCGAAGGGAGCGCGCCAAGCAGGCAAACCGCGCCCCAAAACGCCCGTCGAAGCCCGCCACCGACCCTCATTCGCTCCACTCCCAGCCCTGCGGCCGCTCGCTCATTTCGTCACGGCACTATCTAGCAGCATTGATTTTCCGGTCCCGTCCCTCTTGCAATGGGATGTCGCCGAACGCGATCAGCCTGACCCGGAGCCTGCATGCCGAAGAAAGACGTCCTGCAACCCGTTGATGAGAGCGTTCGCCGCCAGGCCAAGACGTTCCTGCGCACAGCCCGCCATGGTTCATTGGCGACGCTCGATCCCGCAACGGGCGTGCCGATGGCAAGCCGTGTGTCGCTCGCCTCCGAGAGTGATGGGGCGCCTGTGTTTCTCATCTCTCAGCTGTCGGGCCATTTCGGCGCACTCGAAGCGGATGCCCGCGCCTCGCTCCTGCTGGGCGAGCCCGGACGGGGGGATCCGTTGGCCCATCCGCGGATTACCGTCTTCGGCAAAGCACAGCGGATCGCAGACGACGAGCGCGCCCGGATCCGCTCACGCTTTCTTGCGCGCCATCCAAAGGCGGCCCTCTATGCTGATTTCGGCGATTTCGCCTTTTGGCGCTTGGATCTCGAAGGCGCCTCGTTCAACGGAGGCTTCGGCAAGGCCTATGCGATGACGCGCGAGGATCTGATCACGCCGACCGATCCGGACCTGCAAGCGATGGAAGCGGGGGCTGTTGAGCATATGAACGAGGATCACACCGATGCCATCGCGCTCTACGCGGCAGCGGCGGGGGCATCGACGGGGGCGGGGGGCGACGACTGGCAGCTCGCCTGCCTGGATCTCGAAGGCCTCGATCTGGTCGCGGGCGATGCAGTGGCGCGCGTCTGGTTCGACCCGCCGCTGACGGGCGCGGCCGAGCTGCGCCCCCGCCTCGTGGCAATGGCCAAAACCGCGCGCGACCCATCTGCTGAGCAATCATCCTGACCCGAAAAGGCCGATTGGCATGTTCCACTCCTTCTTTCCCAACCCCAAGCTCTTCGCCCTGTCCGGCGCTGGCTGGGGTCTCTTCTGCGTCATTCTCTGGAACGTCGCGGTCTATGACTGGGCGGATCCGATCGGGATCGCCGAGACCTTCGGCTGGGATCCAACGCGCGTCTGGCTCTATCAGTTCAACGCGCTCTGCTACATCGCCTTCGCGGCTTTCTGGCTCTGGTATGCGCCGCACCCTTGGGCGCGATGGTCCGTCGGTGGCTCGGCGGTGATCGTCTTCGCCACCTGGTTCCAGGTGCAGCTCGATGTGATGATCAACGAATGGTTCGGCACCTTCTACAACCTCATCCAGGAGGCCCTGACGGAACCGAACGCCGTGGAGGAGGCCGACTACTACGCGCAGCTCGCCACCTTCCTCTCGATCGCGATGGTCTACATCTTCACCGCCGTGATCGTGGCCTTCTTCACCTCGCACTATGTCTTTCGCTGGCGCACCGCGATGAACAATCGCTACGTCGAGCTCTGGCCCAAGATCCGGCATATCGAGGGTGCGTCCCAGCGCATCCAGGAAGACACCATGCTCTTTGCGAAGATCATGGAGAGCCTGGGCTCGCGCCTGATCGACGCAGTCATGACCCTGATTGCCTTCCTGCCGATCCTCTGGAGCCTGTCGTCGCATGTGCAGGCGCTGCCCTTTGTCGGCGAAGTCCCGCAGGCGCTCGTCTTTATCGCGATCCTCTGGTCGGTCTTCGGGACGACGCTGCTGGCGCTGGCAGGGTACCGGCTGCCAGGGCTCGAGTTCCGCAATCAGCGTGTGGAAGCGGCCTACCGCAAGGAGCTGGTCCTCGGTGAAGACAATGAGGTGCGGGCACGGCCGCCGACGCTCTCGGAACTCTTCAGCAATGTGCGCCGCAACTATTTCCGCCTCTATCTCAATTATCTGTACTTCAACGTCGCGCGATACGGCTATCTGCAGGCCGGCGTGATGCTGCCCTACTTGGCGCTTGGGCCCACGATCATCGGCGCGGGCTTCACGCTCGGTGTCATGCAGCAGATCCTGCGGGCCTTCCAACGCGTCGAGAACTCGTTCCAGTTCTTGGTCATGTCCTGGACGACAATCGTCGAGCTGATGTCGATCTATAAGCGGCTCTCGGCCTTCGAACGGGCGATCGCGGGCGATGAACAGGCGATGATCGAGTTCGAGAGCGAGGGCCGCGTCCCCTCCGGCGCCTGACTGTCCAGCACCCGGGCCTGGGGCGGGTCCGACAGATCCGCCTTACCCTGAGCGGGCGCCGGCGCGCGCGGTGGGGCGGGCTGCCTTCGGCGTGAGCAACGCCGGCGTCTCTGTCCACAGGTTGATCGCATTTCCACTCTGCGGGCTTGACCACCGCCTATCCCGCTTGCACCGTCAGGCGGCATAGGCCCGGTTGCCACCCAGAGGTGTCATCCCACCCAGGCGATTGGGCTCCCCAAAAAGCACGGCGACGCCGGCACAGTCACGACGATGATCGAGACAGGGAGACGACGAATGAACCTCAAACTGAAACTCATGGCCGCCGCGGGGGCACTCGCGCTGGCCACGGCTGGACCTGCGTCGGCGCAGAAGGCCGAGGACACGATGCGGATCGCTTTCGACCGCGAGCTCGAGTCCCTCGACAACTACATCAACACCGCGCGCGAAGGCATCATCGTCTCGCGTCTCGTCTGGGACGGGCTGATCTACCGCAACCCGCAGACCAACGAATACGAGGGCAACCTCGCCACGGATTGGGAATGGGTCGACGAAGTCACGATGGACTTCACGATCCGCGAGGGCATCAGCTTCCACAACGGTGAGCCGTTCGATGCCGATGACGTGGTCTTCACGCTCAACTACGTGGCGAACCCGGAGAACCCGGTCACCACGCAGCGCAACGTGAACTGGATCAAGAGCGCCGAGAAGCTCGACAACGGCAAGGTGCGTCTGCACTTGAAGGCGCCCTTCCCCGCCGCGCTCGAATACCTCTCCGGCCCGGTCGTGATGTATCCGAACGAGTACTATGCCGAGGTCGGGCCCGAGGGCATGGGGGTGAAACCCGTCGGCACCGGTCCCTATAAGGTGGCCGAGGTCGAGCCCGGCCAGCGCTTCGTCTTCGAGAAAAACGAGAACTACTTCGCCGACAGCCCCAAGGGTCAGCCGAGCATCGGCAATCTGGTGATCCGCACGATCCAGGACCCCAACACCCGCCTCGCCGAGCTGCTCTCGGGCGGTCTCGACTGGATCTGGCGCGTGCCCGCGGACCAGGCCGAGCGCATGGTGGGCCGCGACGAGTTCACCGTGGTCAACGCCTCCACGATGCGCATCGGCTATCTCTACTTCGACGCCATCGGCCGTGCGGGTGAGGGCCCGCTGCAGGACCTGAAGGTGCGTCAGGCCATCGCCCATGCCATCGATCGCCAGGCGATCGTGGACGCGCTGGTGAAGGGTGCGTCGGAGGTGGTGCACTCGGCCTGCTTCCCCAGCCAATTCGGCTGCGAGCAGGAGGTGACGCAGTACGAGTATGACCCTGAGAAGGCCAAAGCACTGCTGGCCGAGGCGGGCTATCCGGACGGTTTCGAGATCCAGTTCTCCGCCTATCGCGAGCGCCCCTTTGCCGAAGCCATCATCGGCAACCTCAAGGACGTGGGCATCACCACCGACTTCGGCTTCTACAAGTACGCAGCCCTCCGCGATAAGATCCACGCGGGCGAGGAACCGATGTCCTTCATGACCTGGGGCTCCTATTCGGTGAACGACGTCTCGGCCATCACCTCCAACTTCTTCAAGGGCCTCAAGGACGACTATGCCCGCGATGATGAGGTCATGGCCTGGCTCGAGGTTGGCGACACCTCGGTTGAACCCGCGACGCGGAAGATCAACTACTCGAAGGCCCTGAAGAAGATCGCCGACGAGGTCTATTGGCTGCCGCTCTGGTCCTACAACGTCTGGTACGCCTTCTCGCCGGACATCGCCTTCGAGCCGACGGCCGACGAGATCCCGCGCTTCTTCACGGCGACGTGGAAGTAAGCACAGCCCCTCGGGCAGCGCC